>OMIO01000136.1 GCA_900299115.1 Methylocystaceae bacterium
AAAAGCGCCGGGCTTAATTTTGTAAATCACAGCGCTAGCTGGGCGTGAGCCAAATAAAAGCTCTCAAAACTGGGTTCGGCTATGAGAGAATAATGGAGACGGGCGCGCGAGCGTTCATGTGAGGCTTAAGACCGGGCGCGCAGCAGTCGAATTGTCGCATTTCTGTAGTTTTATACTAGTGGTTTTACGGATAAAGAGATTGTAATTAAGAATGATCAATATGCTCAAGGCGTCGCCTCTCGGTTTGTTTCACATAGAAATTCTACATGATTAAACAGACGTTGCTGATCAAAAATTATATTTTAGATAAATTAAAGATCTCATTTTTCTTTATTAAAGCGCTTTTTAGTTCTTTATCGTCTGGCCCGCAGTTCTTTCTTTTAATCGTCTTTTGTCTCATTCTAGGCGCTTCCACGACTATTTTTGTTGGAAAGGTGCAAGACGTTGTCGCGCTGATTGCCGCCAATAAACATAAAATTAAAATGAGCTTAGAAAAAGAGCCAATTGTTTTATTGAGCGAAATACAAATAAAAGATGAAGCTATAGAAATTGGCGCCGTTTCATCTGGAAATATCACTAGAAAAATTCGCGTATCCGCCACTGTTGAGGCCGACTCCTCCAAACTTGTTCGCGTCGCGGCAAAAGTTCATGGCGTGGTTGCGCAATTGCGCAAACGGCTTGGCGCGCTTGTTGAGCAGCGTGAAGTCATTGCGGTCATTGATTCTCGTGAAATAGCTGATGCAAAAAGCGAATATTTGGCGGCTAAAGTCAGCTTTGACTTACAGGCAAATCTTTTCGATCGAGAGCGGGGGCTTTTTGAAAAAAAGATCACGGCAGAAACGCTTTATTTAAAAGCTAAGGCCGTTTTTACTGAAGCAAAGTTACGGTTGGATTTAGCACGACAAAAACTATCGTCGTTAGACGTTCAAGAGGATGAAATTGCTGGATTAGATAAGCAGCCGCTGGCTCGCTTAAGAGAAAAAGAAATCGTGGCGCCTATTTCAGGTAAAGTATTAGATCGACTTGTGAATATTGGGCAGCCCGTCACCAATGACACGCAACTTTATGTCATCGCGGATTTATCTGAGGTTGAGGTATATTTATCGGTCCCGATGGAAGACTTATCTCGTTTGGAAAAAGGACAAAGCGTTGAGCTTGTTTCGCCAGATGGCGTAAAATATCAGGGAAAAATCGAGATTATTAATTCTGTTCTCACGCCAGAAACGCGTATGGGTAAAGTGATCGCGTACTTTAAAACGCCGGCCTATTCGCTCAGTCCTGGGACGTTGCTCACCGCTGAAATAGAAACCGCCCGCTCCGCTAAATCGCTGATTGTTCCACTTGCAGCAGTTCAAATCATCAATAATCAACCAAGCGTCTTTGTGCAGGTGGAAGGGGGATTTGCTCTGCGCTCTGTAGATCTGGGCGAGAAAGACGCGGGCTTTGTTGAAGTAAAGCGGGGACTTGCTTTGGGCGAGCGCATTGCAACGCTTAATACGGCGGCTCTCAAACACGCCTATCAGGGGGAGCGCCTCCAGGGCGCTGAGTGACTGGCGCCGTTCGAGAAAACGGCATGGGTCTCTCGCGGAGTAGATAATTTTTTATAATGCTTTGTTTCGGCTTATCATTGCGCAGAAAGTCGCCGTCTTGGCTGAGGCCTTCACGGGCTTGAGGGGCGCTTATTTAGGCCTATATGACACACACGATAAGTCGCTGAAGACGAGGCTTGTGATGGGATTTGATTATAAAAACGCGCCGCCAATAGAAGTCCAAAAAAAGCTCAAAGAAATTCTTCAGCAAACAGGCGGTCATCTTACGCTCTCCAGTCGCGCTTTGAGCGATGTCGAAGATGCAATTTATCCAGGTGAACAAATTTACGCGATTGGCGAAGGTGTCCTCAATCTTGATATGTGGCTTATATTAGTTACCGATCGGCGTATTCTTTTGCTCTGTCGGGGGCTTTTATTTGGGTTTAAATCAAAAACAATTGACCTTGAGAAAGTAAGCGCGGTTACCTCTGAGCCGGGGCGCATGATGACAACCCTCATCATTAAGGAAGGCCGTTTTAATCACGAGATTAGCAATATCCATAAGGACGCCGCTGTAATAATTGAGAAAAAAATCAAAGCGGGATTAAAAGCGAACGAAATAGGGATGTCAGCAGAAGCCTTGCCTGAGGACGAGCATTTAGCAAAGCTTGCAGAACTCGTTAAGAAGCGTGAGTCCCGTTTGATCGATGATGAGGAATTTGACCGAGAAAAAGCAAAAATTATGGAAGAATATATCTCGGGTTGAGGATGGCGCGAGAGAGAGAAAGCTGGGACTTAAGCTTATCAATGGCCAAAGAGAATGCGCTATTTTTAAAAAAGACCAGCTAATTCTCCTGTTTTAAACCAAAATATGTCGATAGAATTTGCGGCGCGCTGAAGCTTTTTTTAATATTTTTTCAAATTGATTGGTCGCTACGCGATTACGGACGCAATTAGAATTCCACCTCAAGTTCTTCAATCGCCTCTTCTTCCTGTAAGGCTTCCATTGTCCAATCGCGCAATGGCGGCCAGTCAAGAATTCGATCGCGATAATGTTCATTTAAGCGATCTAATTTCACATCATAAGTTTTAAATCGCGTCACAACGGGCGCATACATCGCATCCGCCAGTGTTAACTCGCCAAATAAGTAAGGACCGCCATACATATTCAAACATTCTTTCCAAATAGCGCAAATGCGATCCGTATCTTGTTGTGCTTTGGACCAGAGTTTAAATTTTGGAAAGTTGCCTTTTAGATTCATTGGCATAGCGGAGCGCAACGCATTAAAGCCAGAATGGATCTCGCCACAGATTGCGCGGCAATGCGCTCTTTGCATTATATCTTTCGGCAGGAGGTTTTTTTCTGGTCGCAGTTCATTCAGGAATTCGCCAATCGCAAGCGTATCCCAAATCTTGCTCCCCTCATAGGTCAAGCATGGAACAAGAATGGAGGGAGATAATAGCAGGATTTCCGCACGCGCCGAAGCGTCCCCGAGATCAACAGCAATTTCTTCAAATTCAACATCAGCCATTCGCATCATAAGCCAGCCGCGAAGCGACCAAGAAGAGTAGTTTTTGCTGCTGATTGTTAATGTGGGTATCGACATTTTTTTTACCTATCCTCGCCTGCTGACGGCGAGCAAATGTCGTACCGCTTGGAAATCCGCTTGGCATAGGTATTGCTGTCTTAAGGACAGAAAATTGGATCCTTAAACGCGTCATGATTTACAATGCGTATCAAACCTATGCGGATCTTGCGCATTCTGTGCGTGTGATGGCCTCAGGAAGCAATCTTTTGCTGAGATCCCTCTATGGCTTCGATCGCGTAGAACCCTTTCGGCATATGGCGGCATTCCAAGAGCTGCTTACATTCACCGGCTTTACCCATTGCCGGCCTGAGTATGAAATTTATGAGATCTGCTCAGAAACTGGGCAGAAAATTTTGATCGAAGATGAAATCATTTTCGAGACGCCGTTTTGTACACTACGTCGCTTTAGCAAGAAGAATAATAAGTCTGAGCCAGACGTTCTCCTCGTGGCTCCGATGTCAGGACATTTTGCGACCTTGTTGCGCGGCACCATACAATCGCTGTTGCGCGACCATAATGTTTATATCACCGATTGGCGTAATCCCCGGGACGTGCCGCTTGAACAGGGTCTCTTTTGTTTTGATTGCTTTGTTGAGCATATTATTAAATTCATAAAAACAATCGGTAGTCAGACGCATGTCGTTGCTGTCTGTCAGCCAGCTGTTCAATCGCTCGTCGCTGCAGCAATTATGGCAGAGGAAGACGATCCTGATCAGCCTGCAAGTTTGACATTGATGGCTGGTCCTATTGATGCGCGTATAGAGCCCAGCGCCGTTAATAAATTCGCCGCATCAAAATCATTAGAATGGTTTAAGCAAAATATGCTTGCTCGAGTGCCCAGAACCTCTCTGGGCGTAGGGCGCGTCGTCTATCCAGGATTTATTCAATTAAGCGCATTTATGAGTATGAATATGGAGCGGCATTCTAAAGCTTTTTCAGATTTCTATCATAAGCGCATCAGTAATGATCATGAAAGAGCCGATCAAATTAAAGAATTCTACAAGGAATATTTTGCGATAATGGATTTAGACGCCTGCTTTTATCTTGAAACAATTGAAAAGGTTTTCCACAATCATGAATTAGCTTTAGGCCAGCTTAAATATAAGGGCCGTCCCGTGCGGCCTTCAGCGATTAAGAAAACATTTTTGCTGACTGTAGAAGGCGAGCGCGACGATATTTGCTCGGTCGGTCAAACCCTTGCTGCGCAAGATCTTTGCTCTGGGTTAAGGCCTTATCGCAAAAAACATTATATGCAGCCTGGCGTTGGCCATTATGGCGTCTTTAATGGTAAGCGGTGGGATAGCCAGGTTTATCCTGTAGTTCGAGAACATATTTATGCGAGCGTGTAAGCGCTTAACGTTGCAATGTGAGCGCTGGGAATGCGGTGAGGGATCGTAACGCTTGCGTGTCTTAAGACAAAAGTTTTTTAGGGGAGAAAGAGATGTCGGTAGCTTACGATAAGATAACGTCAAAATTATTCTTGACCGCGGGGATTTATTTCTTTGCAGCGGCTATCTCAAGCTTAGCTCAGGCGACTGAATTATCAGAATGCGCAACAAAATATCTTGAGAAAAAAGAAAAGAGTGAGCTTGCCGGACAAAGCTGGCAAGATTTTTATGCAGGATGTAAATCGCCTGCTAGCGAGAAAAAAACCTCTTATCAGGGAGTAAAATCAGAAGATTCATTAGCCTTTTGTGCGACTGATTATCAAAATACAAAATCAGATAATGCATTAAATGGACAAAGCTGGTCTGATTTTTATAAATCATGTCGTGAGGCTATTGCCGCCGCTGAAATAGCGCCTGTCGCTAAAGAAGCTCCCGTAAGCGAAGTGAAAACCTCGGCGCCTGCTAAAGAAGAACAAGCAAGTCCAGAAAAAACGACCGCGCCTAATAGCGCTGCGGTAGAAAAAAAGCCCGAAAGTCAGCCTGAGGCTGGAGAGAAAAAAGAAACGAAACCTCAAGCGGCTGGCAAGAAAAAAGCGAAAAAAGCGCCTTCTGCAAAAATTGAGCAATAGCATCGTTAGAGCCGAGGCAGGCTCAAGCGACACGACAATGATTTTGTGAATTTATGATCAATATTAGGGACCGTTTTGGGTATTCCTGAGCGGTCCTTCTTGTTGCGGGCGGAAAGTTTAAGTGCCTCTGGGCGAAAGCAGCGGGCTATATTTTCTGACGAACTCAGCTTGTTCGACGATATTTTTTCCCTCACTCAATAGATCGCTAGAACCAATCATCCATGACCAGGCTTGATAGAGAAGCGCTGCCATGAGTAAACAGACGACCGCTGAGAGCAATGTTTCCAACCGGCTCATAAAGAACGCGCCTTTTAGTTCAAAGCAGACGACTATAGAAAATGGTCTGTTCAGGCTTTTGAGCTAATCATCAAAAGCTAACTTACAAGGTTAAGCGCTTTGTTAATTTCAAAGAAAACCTAAATAAATTTTAATGTTTGCTGATATTTGATGATTTTATTTTAAATCAGATCGCATTTGCTGAACTAAGAATATGAATTCTGTTGAATAAATGCGCGTTAATTTGAGCTTTAATTCATAAAGCCTTTGAGCTTTGAGGCTAAAAGTGTTGTGCGCATTTGAGCGCATGGGACATGACTCTTTGCTGATGGTGATACCCGCGTGATGCGAGCGATAAGCGCGTGCAGTGGGGGGCTCAATAAAAAAGCGGACGCTCGTGGCGTCCGCTTTTCTCCTCCCCGACTTGGACAATCGCTGTTGGTAGACCCAAAGTCTTATTACCAGCGGGTGCGGCAACTTATCGCAGTTGGAATATAGGTCAATAGGAATCTCCTATTTTTCTTTAGTGCCCAATAATCAAGCTCTTTGAGCAGGAAATCCGCTTGACTATGTTGCGCTGCACAATAAGATTCACCTGCTCAGATTGATCGATTTCGTTCATTCCCTCTGAGCTTTCCTCCCTAGACTTGGACCGCTGGCGACAGCGGTCCTTTTTTTTCACAAAATGGCTATGCGGCGGATAACCCACCCGCAGCGGCTCTTGGCATTCAGCAAAAAGCTTGGAGCTTGGCCTTAAGCGTGAGGGCGGCCTTGATTGAGAGGTTTATCGGGTTTTGCATCCTCAAAGCGCATCATCCTTGCCCTTTTCTCATTTAGGCCCCTGTGCCAGTAATAGAGAAAGCAAAAATTTTCAGGGGGGAGAGTATGGCAGGGCCATATAAAAACGAATTTCAGCCCGATACGCCGCACACCGATAAGACCGCAACGCCTGTCGCTTTTGAGGACGTGCGCGATGCGCGCGTTATTCACATCTTCGATGGCGAATATCGAAGCGCCCGATTAACGGGCACCTTCCAGGTCGCCGTGAATCAGGGACCGGTAAATCCAGAAAGCGACGCCTTTTATGCTGAGTGTTACTGGTTTGGGTGTCGCCCGGGAATGAGCTGGCCGTTAATTAGACTTGTCTCAAGATGCTGGCGCGAAGAAAAAAATTATACAGGTCCCGTTATTCGTAATATTGGACGACTAGAGCCTTAATTGCCGGATGAAACGCTTTGCGCAGATCGCATAAGCCGCACTCTTAAGCGCGCGTCGTAGGCTCAGAGGCTAGTTGCATCATCTGACTGTGACAGATTTACCACAGGTCAAATGAGTTTGGACGATAAGCAGCAAAAGCCATGATTTCGCCATGAGTGAGAATCATCATCCCTTTACGCCTTCTTCTTGGGCGTTTCCTCCCTTGACTTCAGACCGCTGAAACCCAGCGGTCTTTTTTTTGCTCTTTGCCGGTCGCAAGGGTTTATGCTTTTTCACGGCTGACTTCGCGCCATCCAATATCCTGGCGATAAAATCCTTCTCTCCAGTCAATTCTTTGCGCCGCTGCATAGGCTTTCTTTTGCGCTTCACAAATTGTTGGCGCGCAGGCGGTTATATTGAGAACTCTTCCGCCTGCCGCCACGAGCTGACCATTTTCAAGACGCGTGCCTGCGTGGGTAATAATAATGTCGTTGAGTTTTTCTGCCTCTTCGAGTCCGTGAATTTGTGTTCCGGTAACAGGTTTATCGGGATAATTTTGTGCAGCCATGACAACGGTGAGTGTTTTATTTTGTGTAAATCGCGGCGGATCTGTTGGAAGATTTCCGCGCGTGCAATCAAACATCAAGGCTGCAAGGTCTTCCTCTAGTCGCGGTAGGATTACTTGCGCTTCTGGATCGCCAAAGCGCACATTATATTCGATAAGCTTTGGGCCTCCTTGCGTTAGCATTAATCCAGCATAGAGAATCCCAGAAAAAGGTGTCCCGCGCGCCTGCATCGCTCTGAGCGTTGGATAAATAATCTCATCCATTACTTGTTGTGATAGCGCAGGACTAATAATCGAGGCAGGAGAATAAGCGCCCATGCCGCCTGTGTTTGGACCTGTATCGCCATCGCCAACGCGTTTGTGGTCCTGTGCAGTTGCAAAAGGATGCGCGCGCGCGCCATCGCAAATTGCAAAGAAAGAGGCTTCTTCTCCAGAAAGAAACTCTTCAATGACAATCTGTGCGCCGGCTTTCCCAAAGGCGCCGGCAAACATTGCGCTAACGGCCTGTTGCGCTTCTTCAATCGTCATCGCGACAACAACGCCCTTACCCGCCGCTACGCCATCAGCTTTCACGACAATAGGCGCGCTTTTCCCACGCAAATAAGCCAGCGCGTCATTTTCATTATCAAAGACGGCGTAATCAGCGGTGGGAATATGATTCTCGCGACACAAATCCTTTGTGAAACCTTTTGAGCCTTCGAGTTGCGCAGCGGCTTGCGAGGGCCCAAAAACAGCGATCCCTGCTTTCGCCAAGGCATCTGACAGTCCGTCAATGAGGGGCTGCTCTGGCCCAATCACTACAAGCTCAATGGCGCGATCTTGGCAAAATTGGCGGACCGCGTCATGATTGGAGCTATCCAAAGAGACATTCGCGCCCACTTGTGCAGTTCCTGGATTGCCAGGAGAAATGAAAAGCTGTTTCAGGCGTGGGCTTTTTGCTAAGGCGTTTGCGATGGCGTGCTCCCGACCTCCTGAGCCAATCAACAAAATATTCATGACGCGCCTTTTGAGTTGTCGTTTCCTTCGCCGCTATAGCCGAGGCGGCTCGTGTGACAAAGAGCGGCGCGCTCTAAATCTTGGGTTTTATGTGGATCAGGAGATCGGCGCTTGCGCTTAATCCGGTGGGCCTTTGTGAAATTGCCATTTTTTTGCCTGCTCCTGGGGTGCGCCGCTGCGTCAGCGCAGGCGGCTCCAACAAAGATCCTTGTTTTCGGAGACAGTTTGGTTTCGGGCTATGGCTTAAAGCCTGATGAGGCATTTCCGCCGATGCTCGGCATGCGCTTACACGCTGACGGCTATGATGTTTTGATCGCGAATGGCGGCGTGCCGGGCGAGACGACGACTCTCGCCTTTGCGCGACTCGAGGCGGCGCTGGAAAGCCGACCGGATCTCGTGATCTTGGAGCTGGGCGCCAATGATATGTTGAATAATCTTCCTCTTAAAACGACGCGTGAGAACCTCAAGAAAATGTTGCTGGCGTTTCGCCAGGTGGGCGCGCATGTGATTATGGCGGGCATGGTGGCCAATAGCGAGCTGCCAATCGCCTACCGCCGGCGATTTGATGCGCTCTACCCCGAGCTTGCGCGAAGTTACGCAACAGCCCTCTATCCTTATTTTTTAGAAGGCGTCGGCGGCAATCCCGCGTTAACGCAGGAGGGCGGCCTCCATCCTAATGCAAAAGGGGTTCAAGCTATTGTTGGACAGATTACCCCGCTTGTTGAGCGCACATTGGCGCAGATGGGGGTAAAACCCAGACGATCTTCCTTGATCAGTGAATAAATGACTTCCCTGAGAGCGGTCACATGCACTAAAGACGGCTTAGTTTTTCATCCACCTTGAGCACACTCCTATGGCGCGTCAGTTCATTTATCACATGCAAGGCCTAACCAAGACCTACCCTGGCGGGAAGAAGGTCTTGGATAATATTCATCTTTCTTTCTACCCAGATGCAAAAATTGGCGTGCTTGGCGTCAACGGCGCAGGTAAATCCACATTGCTGCGCGTGATGGCCGGCATAGATAAGGATTTCACCGGCGAAGGTTTTGTCGCCGAGGGCGCGCGCGTTGGTTATTTGCCTCAAGAGCCCCAATTAGACGCCGCGCTTGATGTGCGCGGCAATGTCATGCTTGGCGTTGCCGAAAAGAAGAAAATTCTGGATCGTTATAATGATTTAGCAATGAATTATTCTGACGAAACTGCTGATGAGATGACGAAGCTTCAAGATGAAATCGAAGCAAAAGGACTGTGGGATCTTGACAGTCAAGTAGATCAAGCGATGGATGCGCTAGGGTGTCCCCCAGATGACTCAGACGTAACAATGCTCTCGGGCGGAGAACGCCGGCGCGTCGCATTATGTAAATTGTTGCTTGAGCAACCAGATATGTTGCTTCTTGACGAGCCGACGAACCATCTTGACGCAGAAACTGTTAATTGGCTCGAAGGTCATTTAAGAAATTATCCCGGCGCAATTTTAATTGTCACGCATGACCGTTATTTTCTAGATAATGTTACGGGTTGGATTCTTGAATTAGATAGAGGCCGCGGTATCCCTTACGAGGGGAATTATACGAGCTGGCTCAAGCAAAAACAAAAACGCCTGGCGCAAGAGTCGAGTGAAGATAAAGCGCGGCAGCGCGCGCTTGAAGCTGAAAGCGAGTGGATTGCTTCTTCGCCAAAGGCGCGACAAGCAAAGAGCAAAGCGCGTATTCAAAGATATGAAGAGTTGGTCGCCAAGCAGAATGATAAAGCGCCAACAACTGCGCAAATTATTATCCCGGTTGCAGAACGTCTTGGCAATAATGTCATTGATTTCGAGCATATCTCCAAAGCCTTTGGCGACCGTCTGCTCATCGACGATCTCTCATTCAAATTGCCGCCTGGAGGCATTGTCGGGGTTATTGGGCCTAACGGCGCAGGTAAAACGACGCTGTTTCGGATGATCACCGGACAAGAGAAGCCTGATAAAGGATCGATTGATGTCGGTGAGAGCGTGCAGTTGGGATATGTCGATCAATCCCGAGATGCGCTGCATGCAGAAAAAACCGTCTGGGAAGAAGTCTCCGAAGGCAATGAAGTGATTTATTTGGGCAAGCGAGAAATAAACTCGCGCGCTTATTGCTCCGCGTTTAATTTTAAAGGCGCTGATCAACAAAAAAAGGTCGGTCAACTATCAGGCGGCGAGCGTAATCGCGTGCATCTTGCCAAAATGCTCAAGAGTGGCGCCAATGTTTTACTGCTTGACGAGCCAACCAATGATCTCGACGTGGATACATTGCGCGCGCTTGAAGAAGCTTTGGTCGATTTTGCAGGCTGCGCTGTTATTATCTCGCATGACCGCTTCTTCCTCGATCGCATAGCAACGCATATTCTCGCTTATGAGGGCGAGAGCCATGTCGAGTGGTTTGAAGGAAATTTCGCCGATTATGAAGAAGATAAAAAACGTCGTCTCGGCGTCGATAGCGTCATTCCTCACCGTCTAAAATACAAAAAATTCGCCCGGTAGGATTTTTTAGGCGTTTCAGCAACTGAGCGGGAGGCCGAGGCGCCTTCCGCCTCGGCCATGGGGCGTGAAGAGGCCAAATCCTTCGATCTCCGCTCCGCCTCGTTTTCGCCATTTCTTCATGAAGAGTGGCGGTCTCGCTCTGACAAGGGCGCTGAGACAGGGTTGGGCATGGGCTTTCCTCGAATTCATCTAACCGGCGGGTTGATCGCCGCGCTGGCGCTTTCAGCGTGCGGGCCAACGGAGTCGCCCATTGCTTCGGCGCCTCAGTCCTACATTGACGAACCGCGATCGGACAAAGAAATCAGTGGGAAGCTTGGTCTGACATCGCGCATTGCACATTTTGCGCGTCTCTATCAAATCCCTGAGTCGCTCATCCACCGTTCTGTCCGTCGGGAGAGCAATTATAATTCCACAGCTAAAAATGGTCCCTATTGGGGTTTGATGCAAATTCGCCACGATACTGCGCGCAGTATGGGATATGAAGGCGCGCCGTCGGGTCTATTGGATGCTGAAACCAATTTAACTTACGCCGTTCCTTACCTTGCAAACGCTTATATGCTGTCGAATGGGGATGAGGCCCGCGCCATCAAGCTGTATGCATCAGGCTATTATAATGAAGCAAAGCGCCGCGGGATGTTGGGCCAATTACATAAGACGGCAAAAAAATAACGCTTAATTATTCTTTGGCGTGAAGATGCTGCGAATTTTTCTATTTTGTTTTTTATCGCTAAAGACGCTTGAAGCGCCTGTGGCTACATCATAAATCGCCTGATCTCCGGTAATCACAGTTTCATTTTGCGTAATGGTGACATTGCCGTTGAGGTAAACCTTATTTTCTGCCTTGTCATAACTCCCGGCGTCGCCAGTGCTTGTTTGATCTTGTGTAACGAGCTTTACCGGTCCCTCAGCGTCAATGTGCTTGACGCGATCATTGCCGCCTGACTTATTTCCAGTAGATTTTTTATCCTCAAGAAAAATGATGAGGCGCGATGCGTTAAGCGTGGAGGGCCCATTCACAACATAGACGTCGCCGCTGTAAATAAGCTTTTGCTGCTTATCATAAAAATCAAGCGTTTTCGCGTCGACTGTTAAAGGATCTTTTGGCGAGGCGCCGGGTAAAATGCCAGTTGTTCGAGCCTTGCCATAGGCGAGGCTGCTCATCAGAAATGTCAGGATAAAAATAGCAGTGAGCGATAATTTTCCAGTCACGGGAATGAATGTCATGGCGTCGGATGGAATGCGTTAGCTGGTTCGGCGCCTTCGCCGTATAGCGTCGAGTGGACGCCGCCGCTAAAGAGCGCATGCGCATCTTTTTGAGAGAATTCGATTGCCTTAGAAGAGATTTCACCGCCTTCAAGTTTTAAAAGCGTTGGTTTATCTGATTTCAGTTTGCTGGTCTTAAAATCCATAACTGCTGACTCAAGTCGCATATCAAATTTTTTAGGATCGCGAATAATCACGCCGCCAGTCATATCCGCCCGATCGCCTTTCGTGCTGTAGAGGCCCTTTGGCGCTTGCAACGTAATGGCGCTATTGGCGTTGTTTTCGATCCGAACTTCTACACCATCGAGATCGATTGTATCTGGCGCGGCGATATCTTGGACGCCTGTTTTTGCGCGGACCTCATAAGGTCGACCGTCTTTTTGATAGCCAACGAGTTTTGGCGAGTCGATCACAATCTGAGACCCCTTCATCGCCACGCGCGCCAAGCGGAGATCGGCGGGCAGCAGCTTCACCGAGCTTACAATAAGGCCAATAGCGACAAGAGCGACGACTCCGGCGGCCCCCCAGAGGATCCAGCGCCGCAATCGCGCAACGCGCGCAGTATGGCGCAGCGCTGCGGGAAAGGCGCTTTCACGCTTTGTTGTTAAAGCGTCTAATCTATCGCGGCCAGTTCGTGCCTGCGGCGCATCGTTCATATGCTTATATAGGGCCTGATCAATGGCGAATTCGAGGCGTTCGCCCTGTTTTATTCATGAGAAAAAATATCTGTGTCGGGCCAACCAGCGAGATCAAGATCAACGCGGGTTGAGAGAAAAGAAAAGCAGGAGCCGGCAAGGGCCGTGCGGCCCTCGCGCGCGAGCATGACATCAAGCCGTTCTTTGAGTTGATGCAGATAGAGCACGTCAGACGCGGCATAGTTTTGCTGTGCGTCAGAGAGAAGATCGGCGCCCCAATCTGACGATTGTTGTTGTTTAGAAATTTCTACGCCAAGCAGTTCGCGAACAAGATCTTTTAAACCATGACGATCAGTATAAGTGCGGGAAAGTTTAGAAGCGATTTTTGTGCAATAGACTGGAGCTGGCATAACGCCAAAAGTTTTGGCCAAGATCGCCATATCAAATCTTGCAAAATGAAAAAGTTTTAAAACGCTCTTATCGCCGAGCAATTTTTGCAAATTAGGCGCTTGTGTTTGTCCCTTCATGATTTGAACGAGGTCTGCGTCGCCATTGCCCCAAGAAAGCTGAACAAGACAAAGGCGGTCGCGATGGGGATTGAGGCCGAGCGTTTCCGTATCAATCGCCACTATGGGCGCAAGAAGGGCGGCGTTTGGGAGATCGCCTTGGTGTAAGCGGATGGTCATTTCATGCGGCTCATATGCTGGTGAGGCTTTCTTTTAACTGAAAAAACGTCGAAATGTCTAAATTTCATGAGATGCCCCCTTGTCAGCGCCGATTGGGCTAGCCAGTAATGCCCTACCTCTAGCCCTCATAGGTAAAAGCGTGATCGAAGAAACAAATGGATTTGACGCTGTTGAGCGCCGATTTAACGCGCGATTTATCGAATTATCGATACGTCTGCTGGTGATTGGCCTGTTGTTCTATTGGACCATCACAATCGTCCAGCCGTTTGCCGCAATATTTGTCTGGAGCGGCGTTATGGCGGTAGCTTTCTATCCGCTCTTCACCAAATTTTCAGCCCTTCTCGGCGGACGTCAGATTGTCGCTGCAAGCTTAATGACAATAGGCGGTCTTCTCCTGGTTATTGGTCCAGCGACTTGGGTAGCCTTTGGTTTTATTGAACCAGTTAAAGATTTGATTGCTGGAATTGAATCGGGCGATCTTTCTATTCCGCCGCCATCAGAGACGGTAAAAGATTGGCCGCTGATTGGCGGACAAATTTACGCCTATTGGGAGTTAGCTTCAACAAATCTCACCAGTGCGCTGTCGATGATTGCGCCTCAGCTCAAGCCTGTCGGACAATATATGCTTGGCATGGCGCGTAATGCAGGCGATGGCACATTAAAATTTCTTTTGTCTGTTATCTTAACAGGATTTGTAATCGCTTCAGGCGCGCAATTCCTCGCAATGATCCGCGCCCTAGCGCGTCGAATTAATCCCAAAAGCGGCGATGAATTCGTTGATCTCGCCGGCGCAACAATTAACGCTGTCTCGCGCGGCGTTATGGGTGTTTCTTTGGGTCAGGCGGTTATCGGCGGTATTGGCATCGGTCTTGCCAAAGTGCCGGCCGCAAGTCTTTTAACGATGGCGATCCTTGTTTTAGGCATTATACAAATTGGTCCCTTGCTTGTTGTTGCGCCAGTGATTTTTTGGGGCTGGACGCATCTTAACACCGGCCCCGCCATCGCGCTGACGCTTTGCATGCTCACAGTTAATTATATGGATAATGTGCTCAAGCCGATGTTATTGGCTCATGGGCTGTCAACGCCAATGCTGGTTATTTTCATTGGCGTGATCGGCGGCGTCATCGCACATGGATTGCCAGGCCTTTTTGTGGGACCTGTTGTGCTTGCTGTCGTTTGGGATTTAGGCAAGGCTTGGATTGAAGAAGATCCGCTTGATCCCGATCTTGCCCTAACGCAGTCCAAGCCAGAATAATGCAAAAAACGC
>OMIO01000137.1 GCA_900299115.1 Methylocystaceae bacterium
GCATTGCGTATTGGGTCCTGCAACCCAAACACGGCTTTTAATTTTTATCATTTAAATACAATTATTTATAAATTAAGCTGGACTAGGTCCTTACTCAGCGTTATGCGTCTCATGCTTGTACGCTATTGCGGTCTTAGCGAAAATCTTTATGCTCTTAATTATCAAATCCGAATTATGGATGATTTATGCGCTCTTCATTTGCTAAAATTTCCCGTCGTAATTTACTTTATATCGCATGCAGTGCAATTTGCATCGCGAGCTCTGCTGCTTTAGCGGATAAGAATTCTAATGGTAAAATAGCAATTGATGAATTAATGGCCGCAAACGCCCTACCCGATATAGTTGAGGGTAATGCAAGCGCTCCAATAACGATTGTTGAGTATGCATCTATGACTTGCAGTCATTGTGCAGCTTTTCATCATGACGTTTTACCGGAGCTGAAAAAGAACTTTATTGAGACGGGAAAAATAAAATTTATTCTTCGCGAATTTCCTCTCGATCCACTAGCTACAGCTGCTTTTATGCTCGCAAGAGAATTAGGCGAGAAGCGCAATGCTGTTGTTGACTTACTCTTTCTCCAGCAAAAAAATTGGGCATTCACCGATAAACCGCTTGATGGCCTGGCTAATGTTTTGAAACAAACAGGTATGGGTCAAGAAAAGTTTGAAACCATTTTAAAAGATCAAGCTTTGTTTGATAAAATTAATAAGATCCGCGACCGAGCCTCTGAAAAATTTGGCGTAAATTCAACGCCAACATTTTTTATAAATGGCGAGCGATATACTGGCGAGATAAACTATGCCGATTTCGAAAAAATCATAGCAACAAAATCATCAAAATAAGTTTCCATCTCGCATCGATTTTTGCATGCTCATTGATATCCAAGGATGTATAATCAAATAATCAGTAGTACATCAATCAAGTTAAAAACTGCTTCGACGCGCTAGCGCGGCAGCAAGAGTGCCTTCATCGAGATAATCTAACTCGCCCCCTACAGGTACGCCATGCGCTAGACGAGTTATCTTTATTCCTAGTGGTAATAACAGATCAGCAATGTAATGGGCTGTTGTTTGGCCATCGACAGTTGCATTGACTGCAAGCACAACTTCTATAATTTTATTCCCGCTGACACGATCAATTAAACTTGATATGGCCAGGTCATTTGGTCCTATTCCATCAAGAGGAGACAACACACCTCCAAGAACATGATAACATGCATTCAAGAGACCTGCTCGCTCTAGAGCCCACAGATCCGCTACTGTTTCAACAACCACTAAAATTGTATGATCTCTTCGCTCATCACAACAAATTAAACATGGATCCCTGGTATCAACATTACCGCAACAAGAACATACGACGATGCGCTCACGAGCAACTTGCATGGCATCAGCAAGCGGCGATAACAACTCATCGCGTTTACGTATCAGCTGCAGCACAGCTCGACGCGCAGAGCGAGGCCCTAGCCCAGGCAATCGCGCTAGTAATTGCACTAAACGCTCAATCTCCGGTCCTGTAACGCGCTCAACCATGCATTAAAACGGCAATTTAAAACCGGCCGGCAGCTGCAATCCTCCCGTGAGCATCTTCAGCTTTTCTCCCATAGCTTCGTCAGCTTTAGCGCGCGCTTGTAAATGAGCTGCAATAATCAAATCTTGTAAGATTTCTTTTTCTTCTAATTTGAGCAAACTCGGATCTATACTTATTGTCTTCAATATACCCTTAGCGGTCATGGTCATTTTCACTAGACCGCCGCCCGCCTCGCCTTCTATCTCAATTTGATCCAACTCACTCTGCGCCTCAGACATTTTAGCCTGCATCTGCTGCGCTTGCTTCATTAAGCCCATAAAATCCATCATCCGCCAACCCCGCTAATCATTATCCTCTGCTGCGAAATCATCATAATGAATTTCTGAAATTTCAGCTAAACTATTCGGCTCCTCTCCGCCTCGAACGGAGATAATTTGGGCTCCTGGAAACTCAGCCATCACCGCCGTCACCAATGGATCAGACTCTAAGTCTGTGCGTTTTTCACGCTCCTTGAGCATCCGCCGCTCTTTAACGGTTGATTTACCACCACTGGCTACCACAGAAATAACCCAGCGCTCATTAGTCCAGGCTTGAATTTTTTGTATTAAGTTAGAGGCTAGGTCTCGCGCGCCACCAGGAGCTAGTTCAAACTCTATTCGGCCATGCTCGAAACGAACAAGTCTTACGTCATTTTCAAGGGCGATCTTGAGTTGTATGTCGCGCTTAATTTCTGCTAATGCAATTAACTCTTGGAAATTCTCGATCACTGATACTGCATCTACCGGCTTGCTATCAATTGGCAATAATTTTTTGCTCACTTGGCCTGTTGTTGGTAAAGCAGCGGCAAAACTTCGGGTCGAACTATTGCTAACCGAATTTGCCCCGCGTTCTGCTTTGACACTGACAGCTCCCGAAACAGTGGTTAGAGTAGAGATTTTACGATCCAGATTTTCTTTTTGAGTTTCTCCCGATCCACTAAAGGCTCCTCCCAAATCAAGAAGCTTGAGCACATCGCCGGGCGTTGGCATTTTTGCTGCATAGGCCAGACGGACCAAAACCATATCTGCAGATTGAAGTGGCCGCGGTGAACTCCGCAGCTCTTCAAGGCCCTTCATAAGGATTTGCCAAGCGCGAGTTAAGGCTGAAATTGATAGTCTTTCACTAGCAGCTTTTCCTCGTCGATTTTCTTCAGGAGACAATGTGTCTGAATCTATTACCTCTGGAGATAGTTTAAATTTTGTCGCTAAATGGACAAATTCAGCCATTTCAATCAATAGTTGGGTGGGATCAACACCGCCATTATATTGCTCTTGCATTAATGAAATAGCTTGCGCAATCTCTCCCGCCATTACAGCCTCAAAGAGATCGATCACTCGCGCCTTATCAGCAACTCCGAGCATAAGTCGCAAATCATCAGATTTGATTAGCGCTTCTGATCGCTGAGTTGATCCATAGGCAATCGCTTGGTCAAGCAATGAAAGCGCGTCACGAACCGAGCCTTCTGCTGCGCGCGCGATCATCATGAGCGCCTCCGGATCAATAGCGACTTCTTCCGCCATACAGATCTTACGCAAATGCTCCGCCATGAGCCCCGAATCGATACGCCTTAAGTCAAATCTTTGGCAACGGGAGCGAACAGTAACAGGAACTTTATCAATTTCTGTTGTAGCAAAGATAAATTTTACGTGCTCAGGAGGCTCCTCAAGCGTCTTCAAAAGACCATTAAAAGCCGCTTTCGAGAGCATGTGTACTTCATCTATAATATATACTTTTGTGCGCGCCATTACAGGTCGATAACGTGCGTTCTCTATGATCTCACGCACGTCATCAATACCTGTATGCGACGCGGCGTCCATTTCCAAAACATCAACATGTCGTGAGTCGATGATCGCCTGACAATGCACGCCCAAACTCGGCATATGAATGGTTGGCTGGTCAATCGCTAATCGATCTTCACTTGCAAGCAATTCATAATTAAATGCCCGGGCAAGGATGCGCGCAGTCGTTGTCTTACCTACGCCCCGCACGCCTGTTAACAAATAGGCTTGATGAATTCTGCCCAGCTCAAAGGCATTTTCAAGCGTACGAACTAATGATTGTTGACCAATAAGATCGACGAAAGTCGTAGGACGATATTTGCGCGCCAGCACGCGATAGGGGGCGTGGCTTGCCTCCCCTGATTGGCGTTGAACAGACTTATCGGCGGCTCGCGCCGGGGTAAGTTTCGACGCATTTTGCTCGTGATCCAAGCTGATACTCTCTGCTTGATCCGCGCAGCAGGCGACGGCGGCGCCTCAAGCCATTAGCCGACAGAAGAAGGTGGGAGGCTGAACGAAGACCCGCCCAAACTCGTTAGGGCTGCTTCCTTCCGGACCTGACCCGGTTGGCGAGTGAAGCGTCCACCGCCAACCTCCCGACTTCTATCTGGCAGAGGCGCGCTCCTAGCGCAAGAGCCTTAAGCCTCCAGCTTAATTCATCTAAAATTTATAGATTAACCCCTGACCCAAAATAGCTAGACAATTATTAGTGATTTCCAGCTTATTAGATGTATGACGACAGGTTCTCCCGCCTCTAAGATTTCTAATCCTGAGCCATTCGTTCACCTTGCTCGAAAGAAGCGGATGCGCGGGCGCATAACAGCTGCTAAACACCTCCAAACTTCTATTGAGGATAGATCTGTGACTGAGGCGAGATCGCCGGCTAGCCGCAAACTAAACACGCTTCTTGATCACTTCGAGAAGGCTGGTTATGGACGGCGGGAGCCTAAATTGCTTCAACCCGCACGCGTCTTTTTAGATCGCTCGGGTGAGAACTTCAGGGGCAGACTTTATTTAACCAACGACCCCTCTGGTATGGAGCTTTGTCTACGCCCAGAGTATACAATCCCAATTTGTCTTGAATATCTCGCGCAACTCGCTCCAAAGACGGCTGCATATTCCTATGGCGGCTCAATATTTCGCGCTCCTGAAAATGCATCTTTTAAAGAGGGTGAGTTCATACAAGCAGGCATTGAGAGCTTTGGGCGACTAGACCGTGAGGCGGCTGACGCTGAAATTCTTGCCGTAGCCCTTGAATCTGCGAAAGCAACTGGCGCAAAAAATCTAAAAGTACGTATTGGCGACGCAAGTTTAGTTGCAGCTTTTCTTGATGAACTCAATCTACCCAGCGTATGGCGTAGACGCGTTATGGCTGGTCACGCCCGCGGCCTAAGTCTTAAATCAATTTTTGAACCAGTTTCAGTTATTAATCCCAACGTTGAGCAATCTGGCGTTCGCGCCGCGCTGTCTCGGGTAGACCCAGCCGACGCCCGGCAGCTCGTGGAAGACCTTCTCTCGATCGCGAGCATCACGGCTATTGGGGGCCGAAGCGCCGCAGAAATCGCTGAACGCTTCTTGGATCAAGCCACATTGACATCTGGCGAAGGGCTTCCGAGCGAAAAGCGCACTTTGTTAGAAGCATTCTTTGCCATCGAAGATACTCCAGATGAGGCTTCAAACGCCTTGCGACGACTTGCCCGTGAAGCAAACCTTAATTTATCTGAAATACTGGATAGTTTTGATACGCGCACCGGCTTCATCGCCGCCCATGAATTAATTATTGAGGAAATGATCTTCTCAACGAGCTTCGCCCGTCAACTCGATTACTATACAGGTTTTCTCTTTGAAGCTCACGAGCCAGATACCAAAGAACCTATTATCGGCGGCGGACGCTACGATCACCTACTCCAAACACTTGGCGCAACGCAGAATGTACCAGCTGTGGGCGCTGCAATTTGGGTTGATCGTCTCAGGAGCGCGACATGAAACACGCGCAAAAATTAATAATAGCTTCTCCTTCAAAAGGTCGCTTGCAAGAGAACGCAGCGGCATTCTTTGCGCGTGCAGGCTTAGAACTGACACAAGGACGCGGAGCCCGAGACTATCGAGGCTCAATCAACGGATTAGAAAATGTTGAGGTTGCCTACCTCTCAGCATCAGAAATTACCTCTCGCCTTGCTCGAGGAGAAGCGCATCTTGGCGTGACTGGAGAGGACTTAATTAGAGAAGAAATTCCTCAACCAGAAATTAAAGTAGAGCTTCTTGCGCCACTTGGATTTGGGTCAGCAAATGTTGTGGTTGCCGTCCCACAAGCTTGGATTGATGTTCGCAGCATGGCCGATGTTGCCGATGTCGCTAGCCACTTTCGCGTGCGTCACGGTAGAGGCTTACGGGTAGCAACTAAATATGTGAACACAACTCGCCGTTTTTTTTCTCAGCACAATATCGGCGATTACCGTATTGTTGAAAGCTCTGGAGCGACCGAAGGCGCTCCAGCAGCTGGCTCTGCGGATCTCATTGTCGATATCACTACAACTGGCGCAACACTCGTCGCCAATGCCCTGAAGGTATTGGATGATGGAATTATTTTACGCTCGCAGGCTAATCTTGTAGCCTCATTGACAGCGCTATGGAGTGATACAGCGCTTGAATCCGCTCGCATCATTCTATCTCGTATCGCTGCAGAAGAGGTTGCAAGAAAGACAAGGGAAGTTCGCATAACATTTATGGAACTAAATGATAGTCTAATCAAAGATTGTGAAAACTTCCATGGGGCTAAACTACTCAGCACATCATCTAATGAGAGCGTGTTTTCTTGTCCTGCAAAAAATGTTGGGCTCTTCGCAGACTGGCTCGTAGCGCACGGCGCAACACGTGTAACGAGTTCAAAATTAGATTATATTTTTTCAGCTGAAAATTTACTATGGTCACGTTTACGTACGCGACTACGATAGGTGACTATATAAATGATATTATCACGACCGTCACTCTTTAACAGGTGAAGTAAGATCTTTGCTGAGCAGCCCAAACAAGAGATGATCTCGCCAATCGCCATTAATATTTAAGTAAGCTCGTGCATACCCTTCATGTCGAAATCCAACGCGCTCCAATAAGCGCTTTGAGGGCTCATTGGCAGGCAAACATGCAGCATCGATTCGATTTAATCCTTGCTTATCAAATCCATAAAGACAGGCAGCGTATGCCGCACGCTTCATATAGCCTTTTCCAGCGTAAGGGGCTCCCATCCAATAACCGAGTGAGGCAGATTGCGACACTCCTCGACGAACATAACCAAAGGACAATCCGCCAACGAGTAAATCATCCTCCTGCCTAAAAATCAGGAAGGAATAAGCTTCATCTCGCGCCATCTCTTCAGTATGGCGTTTCACGCGATATCGAAAACTTTGTTGGGTAAGATCATCGCTAGGCCACACCGGCTCCCAAGGGGTCAGAAAGGCTCGACTCTGCTCGCGTAATTGGGACCACTGCGCATAGTCTCGAAGCTCAGCTGGCCGCAAGTAAATACCATCGCCATGAATTGGCATGCCTCTACGACCCAATATTCCAAATAATCCCATCTTATTCCGTCACTGCACGCGCACGTTCACTTATAAAATTCATGATTTCTTTTTCATTATTATCCAATAATGTGAACCGCTCCTTCCCAGCGATGCGCTCCGCTATTTTTGCAGGTAATTTGGGAGTCAGACCAATTGCTCGAGTAATCGCTTCTGGAAATTTGGCGGCATGAGCTGTCGCCAAAGCTACAACTGGCGTATTAGGATTAATTTTTAACTGCGCACGTGCTGCATGCACGCCTGTTGCTGTGTGTGGATCAAGAACATATCCTGCCTCACGATATGTGCGCTGAATTTCATTTGTTGTTTCCACCTCACTTATCGAATAGGCATCAAATTCTTGACGAATTGCCGCAAGCGCTCCAGCTGGCAAGTCAAAAGAGCCTGATTGATCCAATGATCCAAATGCAGACCGAATAATCGAATGATCTCGCCCACATGCGTCGAACAATAATCGCTCAAAGTTTGATGAAACTTGAATATCCATTGACGGCGATTGTGTAGGCGTTACCCCTATCGGCTCATATCGCCCCGTAGTTAGAGCCCGAACAAGAATATCATTAGCATTTGTTGCGACGATCAGTCGACCAATCGGCAACCCCATATGCTTCGCGACGTAACCCGCCAATACATCGCCAAAATTACCTGTTGGCACAGAAAATGAGATATGCCTATGCGGCGCACCTAATGCTACTCCGCAAGTGAAATAATAGACCATCTGAGCGACTACTCTCGCCCAGTTGATTGAATTCACGCCTGCAAGATTTACTTTTTCTCGGAATGAAGTATTGCGAAAAAGTCTTTTAAGAATATTTTGAGCGTCATCAAAAGTGCCTTTTAAAGCGATAGTGTGAATATTACTATCAAGCACAGTAGTCATTTGTCGACGTTGAACGTCTGAAACACGCCCGTCAGGATAGAGAATAAATACATCGACACGATCAAGGTTACGAAACGCCTCTATGGCCGCCGCTCCAGTATCTCCCGATGTCGCCCCAACGATAGTTGCACGCAAATTATTTTTTTCAAGAATATGATTCATCATGCGCGCAAGTAACTGCATGGCGATATCTTTAAAAGCCAGAGTTGGTCCATGAAATAATTCTAGAATAAAAAGATTATCATCAATCTGTACTAGGGGAGCAATTGCTTGATGACGAAATCCGCTGTAGGCGCTTTGCGTCTGCTGTAATAAAATATTTTCGGAATAGGTCTGACTAAGATAAGGACTAATTAAACGCGCTGCGGCATGAGCATAAGGAATGCCTGAGAGCGCTACGATTTCTTCAGGCGCTATATGCGGATAAGCAAGTGGCGTATACAAACCTCCGTCCGCAGCTAAACCCGCAAGAAGAACCTCACCAAATCCAAGTTGAGCAGCCTCGCCGCGAGTAGATAAATAGCGCACATCTAATTCCATTAACTCTGACCATACTGAGCACAAACAGCTCTCATGATCCACTATTTAATAACATATTCTTTGGCTGATTAAGAAATCGCTACGAAACTAATGGGCCTTCTCATATCCTCGACGCAACTTTTCGCGTGCAACCAGATAAAAGATGACGACTAAAGCCCCTGCTAAGCTAAACCAGGTAAAAGCATAGGCAAGATGATTGTTAACAATTCTAGACACAATCACTGCTGGTTCTAGGCGATGGCCGCTTAACCCTGGCAAGCCATCAAGCAATAAAATAAAAGGCGCAACATCCTCGAGATGAAGTCCCTTCGCAATTGCGTCCGGGTCTCGTGTATACCAAATCCGTTTCTCCAGGTCATCAATAGGCGTGAACATGTTACGTCTCTGAGGGGCCTGTAAATAGCCTGAAATCTCAATGAGCTCAGACGGTGCAGATCGCTGCGCGGCATCTGTCTGTTTCATATAAGAAACAAACCCCCTATCGATCAAAACTACGCCTCCCGTCGCCAAATCGAAAGGACTCAACACAAAATAGCCTGGCTCTCGACCCGACCCTTCTGGCGCTTGAGAATAGATCAAAGCCTCAGAGTTTAGACGAAACCGCCCAGTTATGCGGACATGTCGATAGTCATAATCAGCAGGTCTTAAATTTTTCCATTCTTCCTTAGATGGCAACTCTTGCGCTGGTAATGAGATACGGGTCTGAACGCGCGCAATAAGCGCTTCTTTCTCCTCTAACCGACGCAACTGCCAAAAGCCTAGATGGATCAAAAAAGCAAAGGTAAGCGCCGCAACAAGTGCTGGAAAAAAAAGCGCCCGTGCGCCCCGGCTCATTGTTCTCGACGACCTTCTTCGGCCTTGTTGAAGTATTGCAAAGCAATCAAGAGGCCCTTAGCTGGACGCAACAATCCAACACACACGATTATAGATAAGGGCGCTAAGATTGCCGCATGAACCCAATAGGGCGGCATATGTACCACCTCAATATACCAAGCAGCGCCAACAACAATAAAACCAGCGATTGTCATAACAAAAATTGCCGGGCCGTCTCCAGTATCAGCAAAAGAAAAGTCTAACCCGCAAACATCACACTTTGGCGCTACCGTAAGCAACCCCTGAATCATGTGTCCTTGATGACACCTTGGGCACTTACCTCGCAGGCCATCTAAATAGAGTTCTGCTGGCGGATAAACATGCTCCTCAGACATCAGGCCTCCGCGTAAAAAACGGTCGCGTTTAGATCGCGACCGTTTTGTTCCAGAAAATAAGCTAAAAAGCTTATTCCATCATTCCACCCCAATTACCCCAGACATAAATGCAACAGAAGAGGAATAACCAAACAACGTCAACGAAATGCCAATACCAGGCAGCAAATTCAAATCCTAGATGATGCTCTGGCGTAAAGTGTCCTTTCATTACACGAAACAAGCAAACTATCAAAAACAAGGTTCCAACGATAACATGGAAGCCATGGAAGCCAGTAGCCATAAAAAAAGTTGAACCGTAATTTGTAGCTGCAGGATGCGCAGGATCAAATGAGAACGCAAATGGCGCATGAGCATATTCATAGCCCTGCACACATGTAAAAATTAATCCCAACGTTATGGTTGCAATTAACCCCTTCTTCAAAACGCTACGATCATTCTGGAGCAAGCCATGATGCGCCCAAGTCAATGTCGCTCCCGATGTCAGCAACAATAAAGTGTTGAGCAAAGGCAGCTTCCATGGGCTTAGCACCTCTATCCCCTTAGGAGGCCAAACACCCTGAAATAGCTCCGTTCGAGTAACTTGGTAAATATCGTCTGGGAAAATAGAGGAATTAAAGAACGCCCAAAACCAAGCCACAAAAAACATGACCTCAGATAGAATGAAAAGGATCATTCCATAGCGATGATGTAGCTGCACAACCGGAGAGTGATGACCCTGATATTGAGCCTCTCTCACAACATCACGCCACCACACATACATAACCGCCAGAACAGCGCCAAAGCCAACAAAGAAAACAGTGCCCCCATACGGCAACCCATAAATTGGCGAGCCTTTATGTTGCGCCATCCACATGATAGCGCCTATCGCCATAACGAGCGCTGAGAACGCCCCCACGATCGGCCATGGGCTTGGATCAACCAAATGATATTCATGGTTAGGTTTTGCGTGTCCGTCAGCCATCTCTACTCTTCCTCATCATTGACGTCAGCCTACCGGCTTATTCGAGTTTTCATCCGCCGCAAAATCATGCAACGCTTCATTAGGACTTTTCTTTTTCCGCTTTCAGATCGCTTGTTTTGGATTTAGCCGGCGCCTTTGTAGGGAAAAAAGAATAAGATAAGGTGATTTCCTCTACGCGCCCCATTCCTTCTTCTGACTCAAGGGCTGGGTCAAGATAGAAAACTACCGGCCACTCCGCTTCTTCGTTAGGCGCAAGGCGTTTTTCTTCAAAACAAAAACAAGCTATTTTTACAAAATATGCGCCAGCAAGGTCTGGGCTTACATTATAGGCAGCCTGCGCGCTTGTTTGCTTGTCTGATAAATTAGAGACCTTGAAATAAACTGTGGTTGTTTCACCAGTGCGCAGAGATATCTTTGATATTTCTGGTTCAAAACGCCACTGCAAATCTTTAGAGACGTTAGCATCAAATCGCACTGTCAAAACACGCGCGCCTGGTGTCGTTTTAGCCAATGTTTGTGATTTTTGTGGGGTTCCACCAAACCCTGTTGCTGCACAAAAAGCACGATAAAGCGGAACAGAAGCAAAGGATAATATCAACATACACACAGAGCCAAAAAGTAACGCTAATGCAATTTGGCCTTGCTTATTCAGAGAAGGAGGCAGTCCGCGCATCTAGAATCTCATATCGAGCGATTAGCCACTGCGCCGCCCAGCCTGACAATCGTCACGGCGTAAAACAGTACTGCGAGAAATGTAACGCCTAGACCAATGGCGATATTTCGCGCGCGGCGGCCACGTAATTGCTCAGGCGTTAAAACAATCCCGTGCTGGGAGGATAGCGCTTCATCTTTAGGATCTTTATCACTCATAGCGTTATCCACATCCGTTCATGATCGTTAAAACAAGCCTATCAAATTCAGGGCGCGTTCAATCGTGAGCATGAGAAAGAGTGCGAAAAGATAGAGAATAGAAAAGGCGAACATTCGCCGAGCAGCTTGTCGGATAGTTGCTTCATCTTGTGCAACAAAAAGTTGCGCAGCCAGAATTAAAAGCCCTAAGCCCAGACTAACTGCTGTGACGCCATAAAGCCATGAGGCAAAGCCTAGACACCAAGGCACCGCACCGATAGGCGCAAGAACAAGACAATAGACAAGGATCTCAAGACGCGTTCGCCTCAAACCAGAAACATTCGGCAACATAGGCACGCCAACACTGCCATACTCATCGATCTTTAAAATTGCGAGCGACCAAAAATGAGGTGGCGTCCAAATGAAGATAATCGCAAACAATACGAGACTCGCGACGCTAACGTCACCAGTGGCGGCAGCATAACCAACGATTGGCGGCAAGGCTCCAGCAGCGCCCCCGATAACAATATTAAGAGGCGTTAGGCGCTTCAGCCACATCGTATAAATAACTACATAGAAAAATATTGTGAAGGCAAGCAGAGTGGCGGCCAGCCAATTAGACACGAAACCTAAAGTAAAAACCGAAAGAACTGATAGAATAACGCCAAAAGCTAAAGCCGTATCAGCGCTAATACGTCCTGCTGGAATTGGACGCATGCGCGTGCGCCGCATTATTGCATCAATATCAGAGTCATACCACATATTAAGAGCGCCCGACGCACCGGCGCCCACGGCAATAGCAAACAATGCAGCAAAAATAATAAGCGGATGAGGGAGAGTTGGCGCAAACAAAAATCCAGCAAACGCTGTAAACACAACAAGCGACATCACCCGCGGCTTAAGAAGGGCGATAAAATCTAATGGCGCCGCAACCGGAAGCTTCGGGGTTGTACTTTCATCAAAGTATGATGCATCGCTCATCGTTGCTTACTTGACCTTGTTAATGTGCGCCAAGAGGAAAGAGCTTGCTGGCTTTTGTCGAAAAAAGACAAAAAACCTTCAGCGCGCCTTCTGCGCGCTGAAAACTCTTCTACTGGTGTTCAGCGCCTGTAATTCGCGGCAAAGTTTCGAACTGGTGAAAAGGCGGCGGAGAAGGCAAGGTCCATTCTAATGTCGTTGCGCCAGAACCCCATGGATTGTAACCCGCGTAACGTTTTTTTACGAATGCCTCTATAACCGTATAAAAGAATACAACCATGCTGAAGGCGCCAATAAAGGCACCAAGCGAAGACAAGTAATTCCAAGACGAAAAAGCATCTGGGTAATCAATATAACGGCGCGGCATTCCAGCAAGTCCCAAGAAATGTTGCGGGAAGAATGTTAGATTTACGCCCACAAACAATACTAAGAAATGCAGCTTGGACAGCGTCTCATTGTAAAGATAGCCGGTCATTTTTGGGAACCAATAATAGAAGCCTGCAAAGACTCCAAACACAGCTCCCAGTGACATAGTATAGTGGAAATGCGCGACTACGTAGTAGGTTTCATGAAGCTGCCGATCGACACTTGCATTGGCGAGCACGACGCCGGTAACGCCCCCCATGGTGAAGACAAAAATAAATCCAATCGCCCAGATCATTGGAGCGCGGAAAGAAATAGATCCACCCCACATTGTTGCGATCCATGAGAAAATTTTGATTCCCGTTGGCACCGCAATCACCATGGTTGCGAAAACAAAATAGCGCTGGGCATTTAATGAGAGGCCAACCGTATACATGTGATGCGCCCACACGATACAGCCAAGAAAACCGATGCAGACCATGGCGTAAGCCATTCCAAGATAACCAAATACAGGTTTCTTGGAAAAGGTTGAAACAATATGACTGATCAATCCAAAAGCGGGTAGGATCAATACATACACCTCTGGATGACCAAAAAACCAAAATAAATGCTGGAAGAGCAAGGGATCGCCGCCACCAGCCGGGTCGTAGAACATCGTACCAAAATTACGATCCGTCAGCAGCATTGTGATCGCGCCAGCAAGCACAGGTAAAGTCAAAACCAAAAGGAAGGCGGTTACTAACATCGCCCAGGCAAAAAGCGGCATCTTATGCAATGTCATGCCAGGAGCGCGCATGTTAAAAATAGTTGTGATGAAATTGATGGATCCAAGAATTGATGAGGCTCCAGCCAGATGCAATGAAAGAATTACAAAATCCATGGCAGGCCCGGGATGGCCGATATTGGATGATAAGGGCGGATAAAACACCCATCCGCCGCCAAACCCCATCATGCCCGGCGCGCCTTCAACAAACATCGACATGACAAGTAGGATCAAAGAAACTGCTAGAAACCAGAACGAAATATTGTTTAATCGAGGGAAGGCCATATCAGGAGCGCCAATCATAATTGGCACGAACCAGTTTGCGAAGCCGCCCATCAGAGCAGGCATGACCATAAAAAAGATCATCAGCACGCCATGCGCTGTGATGAAAACATTATAAAGATTTTTACCCGCGTCCGTAGCCATTGATGGATCTGCGCCGTAAAGCATCTGCGCAAGCCCTGGAAACACAGAGATGCCAGGATGCATCAGTTCTGCACGAATCGCGACAGACATCAGCATGCCGACTAGCCCGCCAATCACCGCAAGGATCAGATAAAGCGTGCCGATGTCTTTATGGTTCGTCGAAAAGAGAAAGCGACGCAATCCTTTGGGATGATCATGCGCTCCAGCAGCTGAACTCGCCATCTTCTTGTTCCTCAAAATCCGATCAGGTTTTTATTTTTCAGGTTAACGGGCCGCTTCGCTTGCAGCTAGCTTAACCGGCGTCTCTGCAGAAGCATATTTCTTCTTAGCTTCTGCAAGCCATTCCTCGTATTTTTCACGGCTTACTACTCGAATGGCGGAAGGCATAAAGGCGTGATCCTTGCCACATATTTTTGAGCACTGCCCATAATAGAGGCCCTCTTTCTCAGCTCTAAACCAAGTCTCATTCAATCTTCCAGGCACGGCATCCATACGTATGCTAAAAGCAGGTATTACGAAGGAATGGATAACATCTGCAGCTGTGATTTGTAATTTCACCACTTCATTCACTGGAACAACCGCTTCATTATCTACCGACAATAACCTTACGTCGCCTGGCTCCAGATCTGCGTCCGCCTTCATAAGCTGATCAAATCCAAAACCGCCACCCTGATCTTCAGGATATTTATATGACCAATACCACTGATTACCTGTAACCTTGATGGTCACCTTGGCCTCAGGAATCTCTACTTGCTTTGTTAATAATCTGAAGGACGGCACAGAGATAAAGACAAGGATGAGAATAGGCACTAGTGTCCAAACTATTTCTAATCCAGTGTGATGGGTGAGCTTTGAGGGCACAGGGTTAGCGTTTTCGTTAAACCGCCAACTTACATACAATAAGAGACCTAATACGGAAATCGCAATAAAAGTAATTACGGGCAATAAGATGCCATTATAAAAAAACTGCGTTTCATGTCCGACGTCTGTTACAGTCGCGGGTAGCCCTACGCCTCCAGGAGCAGGCTGACCCTCAACCTGAGCGAGCGCCATGCCGGCAGATAAAATAAAAGGGATAGCCAATGCCATTAGGCTTGCACCGCGGCTAAACAACTGACGAGTGTCCGTAGACATGAAGATCGCCTTTCGCACCAATTAGACAGGACTAAATCTCAATAATCCCGGTCGCAATTTTCACACCGAGAAACTCTATACAGAACTTGCTCGCATGATTGCGGCTGGTTCAACCACAATCACGCTGACCACGCAATTGCTGCACCGCAATATTTATACAGATAAAGTAGTGACAAGGAAAGATAATCAGCCAAGAAAACCTTCCGATCCGGCTAAGCTTGACAGATCAAGGTGGTTTGCTAGGCAGAAAATTCCCCCGGGATTGCCGATGGTCACGAAATCGCCTGGCTTTTCCAGGATAGATCGCTGCACTAGGCCGAAAGCCCTTGGAGCCAACATGACGTCTTTTCGCGACGCGAAAAAAATACCGCCCTTGCGACAACTGGTCGCGGGAATTTGTCTGGGCTTATTCCTACTTTGCCTTCCCCTTTTTACTGCCGGAAATAGCATCGCTCAAGGTGTTGTGAAATCTAAATTTGGCGACTGGGAAATACGCTGCGAGAAACCCGCTGGGGCAGCTAGCGAGCAATGCGCCCTCATCCAAAGCGTCGTCGCAGACGACAAATCAAACATTAATCTCGTTGTCATTGTGCTTAAAACTAGCGACGGCAAAAGCCGTCTTCTTCGGGTCATTGCTCCCTTAGGCGTTTTGCTGCCCAATGGTCTGGGTCTTAAAATTGATGCGACAGATATCGGCCGAGCAGGTTTTGTCAAATGTCTTTCTTCCGGCTGCGTTGCGGAAGTATCGATGGATGAGAAATTAATAGATCAATTAAAAAACGGCAAAACAGCAACTTTTATCCTTCACCAAACACCTGATGAAGGCATCGGCCTGCCCTTAACCTTGCAAGGGTTTAAAGAGGCTTACGCCAAACTACCTTGAGAGAACGTCAAGTTGAGGGCATTCATAGGCATGAATAGCGTCAGTCGCTGCGCAGGAATTGTATTCATCTGCATAATTAGCAACGTCTCTACAGCCTATGCGCTGGAAATGCCAAAATTATTTGGCGACAGCTCATCAACTTCGAATGTCACTCAAGACTGCCCCGTTGTCTTTATTGATAATGGGGCTTCAATGATCCGAATGCCGCAAGACGCAGACGCCTCTAGCGTACGTTATCAACTCTCCATCGATCAGACCGCGCGCGAATGTTTGATAGAAGGGGAGAATGTATCAATCAAACTGGGTATTGAGGGGGGCGTCGTACTTGGTCCAGCGGGAGCGCCAGGAAGCTTTACAGCAACTATTGCCGTTTCGCTTAGACGTTTAAAAGATTACTCGCTCGTTTCGAGTAAGAGCTATCAGGTGTCAGCTAGCGTCTCACCTGGCGGAACGCGCGGCGACTATCGTTTATTGGCAGATCCGATATCTGTTCCGCTTGTAAGTAAACGGGCGCATGAAGATTACGAAATTATTGTCGGCTTTAGTCAGGGCGGCTCCGCATCCCCCGCTAAGCCCATCGGGAAAAAGAAAAAGAGCCAACCCGAAGGCTGACTCTTTCAATATGAATAATCCGTTCCCACCAGAAGCGATTAATGTCCCAGGGCCTTGATCTGATCGATCCCCGCCGAAATAAAATCATGCCCGCCAACGCCTTTTCTTAGAATGCCTTCAGCAATCTTAACCGCGGCATCAGCGGCCGCCGCACGGACTTCCGCGGTAGCCTGCGCTTCAGCTTGAGCAATTTTCAGCTCAACTTGCTTGACGTTGCGCGCCATAAATTCGTCAAGGCGTCGACGACCCTCTTGAGCCACCAACTCCGCCTCTTCCTTAGCTTGGGCGACGATAGCCTTGGCTTCCGCTTCTGACTCAGCGCGCTTGCTCTCAAAGGAATCCAGCAAACTCTGAGCCTCAACTCGCAACCGCTCAGCTTCAGCCAATTCGTGCTTAATTCGATTTATACGGGAATCTATTAGCGTCGTTAACTTCGAATGTGCCCCGATCCAAAATAAAACGGCTAAAAAGATAGCAAACCCAATAGCAACATAAAATTCAGCATCGAAATGCATTGACGCCGTCCCCTTAACTAGATTTTACGTTACGAAATTCTGCAGACAAGCGATCGTGATCTACTTTAGATCCCGTTAGCTTCTCGACGATTGATCCAGCTGCTTCAATCGCAATCTGTTCCACATTAGCCAGCGCTCGCATCTTCGCATCAGCTATGCGCCCCTCGGCGGCGCGAATTTTCTCTGATGCCTCCGTCTCTGCGCGGGATCTTTGAGAAAGCGTTTCTGCTGCGGTGCTCTGCTGCGCTTCGCGGCCGATAGTCTGCGCCTCTTCTCGACGGAGACGAATAGTCTCGTTATTTGCTAATGCTGCAGCCTGAGCTTTTGACTGCATGTTACGCGATGCTTCAAGATCGGAAGCTATTTTTTCCGAACGACTCTCGAGTATTCCGCCAACGCGCGGCAGGGCAAGACGAGACATAAGGATGTAAAGGACACCAAAAATTACAACAAGCCATACAATCTGCGGCGCAAAATTTTCGGTTTGAAACGGCGGAAAGCCACCTTCGTGATGCGCTTGGGCCTCTGCGCCAACGCCAAGATGCGTTTCCTGTGCGCCTTCAGCAGCTGTTGCGGTGGAAATAATGCTTAAGTTCATGATCCTGATCCCGCTCACAGGTCTTAAATTAAGATAGGGACAGTAAAATTCGCGCGCATTAATTCATTGCGCGCGAATGACGATGTCTAAATCCCGACAGCTCTTAAAGAATAAGATGCTAAAGCCGCCTTACGATTTGAGGAAGAGCAAGATCGCAATCAAAAAGGCGAAAATACCCAAACCCTCAGCCAGGGCTGCGCCGATGATGGCGTTGGTGAATTGGCTTGCTGCTGCGGAAGGATTCCTAAGCGCGCCGTTCACAAAATTACCAAAAATAATGCCAACGCCAATTGCCGCTGCGCCAGTGCCAATTGCTGCAAGACCAGCGCCGACTAATTGCATTTCCGAAGCCATATTTTTCTCCTACTTTAAATTAAGGCCGCTTTTATTGTTAGGTATTTATCAGTGGCCAGGGTGAATTGCGTCATTCAGATAGACACAGGTAAGAACAGAAAAGACGAACGCCTGAAGACATGCGACTAGAAGCTCCAGCGCGTACAAAGCGACTATGGCTAATAGCGGCACAGGCGCGAGTAAAGACCACCCGCCCGAGGCCAACAACATCATCACAAAGCCGCCAAATACAGCCAGGGTAATGTGGCCCGCGAGAATATTCGCAAATAGTCGAACCGACAAAGAAACTGGTCTCGACAAAAAGGAGATAATCTCAATAGGCACAAGCACAACTAGCACCGGCAAAGGAACGCCATGGGGAACGAAAAGCCTGAGAAAGCCAAAGCCATTGCGGTAAACGCCATAGGCGACAACCAGGGTAATCACCAAAGCAGCGAAAGCAAAGGTTACGACAATTTGGCTCGTTACAGAATAACTATACGGCACCAAGCCAATAAGATTGGCGATTAAGATGAATGAGAAGAGCGAAAACACGAAAGGAAAAAATTTCATGCCTTCTTTGCCCGCCGTTTGACGCACCATGTTAGCGACAAACTCATACAGCATTTCCGCCAAGGCTTGCATACGTCCCGGCACAATAGACTTACGGGAGGTCGCCGCCACCATTAATCCAACAACGCCAAGAGCCGCCAAAAGCATATAAAGAGACGCATTTGTGAATGAAGTCTCAATACCGCTGATTTCAAGCGGAAAAATCCGGTGCAGTTCAAACTGCTCAATTGGATTTGGAGCGGAAACAGTTTCTTCCGGTGTCATTGTTTATTTTAGACCTTTTTCATCTAAGCCACGCCTTGACGCATTAAACATCACGGTCGAGGGCCGCACCGCCTCGCGGGTCCTTAGGCCTCGCAATGCGATACACATTGTAAAATCCTGCCGCAACGCCTAAGCCCACTAAAAAGACCAAGAGCCACGGTTGGGTGCCAAGCCATTTGTCCGCCTGCCAGCCTACAAATGCGCTTACTAAGATCGCGCCCACAAACTCTGAGACCGCATTAAGCCCCACACGCATCGCGCGAGTGAATCCCTTACGCTGAGGGGCCTGCGACTCGACTGCATACTTTTCTTCATCTGCTCTGCGTAATGCAGCGCTTAACCGATCAAGCCTCGCCTGCAGCGCTGCTTGATCTAAGCTTCTTCCCTCATCCTCCGTCATCATCAACTTCCCTCACGCATTTAATCGTGAAAATGGGGATAACGGCGATAGCCAGAAAAAGAAGCGACCGAATTGGCCTGAAGAAGCTAATCCAGCTCCCGCCGGCGTCTCCGCCAAGTCCTGTCAAGCCGCGCGCAACATATGTTTGGCGCCCTATGAAGTCAAGGCAGAGCGACAATATTCCAACTTATTGAATATTATGAAACTATAGACTTTATTCCGCCTTGCGCCAGACACTCTGCTCGCACCCGCAGCATGCAAAAACCAAAATGAAGACAGGCGCAGGATTTGTAAGCAGAAGGCTCACTGATGAATTTGGATCAACTAGCTAGAGCAAATTTTTCAGCTTGCGCTAGATCCACAGAAACAAGGTCGGAAACGCCCCGCTCAGCTTGAGTTACGCCAAATAAGCGATCCATGCGCGCCATGGTTATAGGATTGTGCGTGATTGTAACAAAACGCGTATCCGTCTTGTTTCGCATTTCATCAAGAAGATCACAAAAACGTTCCACATTTGAATCGTCCAGGGGCGCATCGACCTCGTCAAGAACGCAAATCGGTGAAGGATTTGTAAGAAACACGGCAAAGATCAAGGACATTGCGGTCAAAGCCTGCTCGCCACCCGACAATAATGTCATTGTTTGAGGCTTTTTACCTGGCGGACGAGCCAGAATATCGAGCCCCGCCTCTAACGGATCTTCGCTTTCAACCAACTGCAATTCTGCTGAACCGCCGCCAAAAAGCAAAGTAAAGAGCTCTTTGAAGTGCATGTTCACTTTATCAAAAGCAAGCAGCAGCCGCTCTCGGCCTTCTTTATTCAAACTAGCAATAGCAGCGCGTAGTTTTTTGATTGCTTCAGACAAATCATCTCGCTCAGCGATCATCTTATCGCGTTGCGTTTCGATGTCGTTGAGCTCTTCCTCGGCGCGCAGATTTACCGCGCCCAGACGCTCTCGATCGGCACGCAACCCTTCAAGACGCCCTTCGACCGTCGCGATATCTGGCAAGATGTCCCCGTCCTTGAGGCCTGCAAGCTCAGCAAGATCTTCTACAGTTGTTTCTAGATCTTGCGTTATCGCATGCGCAATATCTAAAGCGCGTTGCCGCGCCGCCTCCAGTTGCGCTTCGCTACGCGCCTTTTCTTCCCGCGCTAAACTCATCGCCTCAAGCGCTATGCGCGCCGCGCGATCCGCTTCAACAAGCTGATTTTCTGCTGCAGTTCGAGCGTCTGTTGATTGACGTCGAGTAGTTTCGGCTTCCTCAAGCGCATTCAACAGAGCCCGATGCTGCTGCATGAAAGTATCTGGAGCTTGAGAAAGGGCGGATTGTTCTTCACGCGAAGACTCAAGACGCTCCTCAAGCTCACCCAGACGATCTTGAGCGCGATCTCGCCTCTCGACCCATGACGTGATTTCTCGCTCAATCGCCGCAACCCGAGCTTGTCGCGCCGTTACTTCATGCCGCAAGGCAGCTAGCGCCGCTCGAGCCTCACTCGCTTGAGCGCGTTCAACCATTGCCTGAGCGCGCAATCCTTCAAGATGCCCAATGAGCGAAGCGGGTTCTTCAAGTTGATCAATCGATGCAATCAACTCAGCACGTTTTTGTGTTGCCTCATCGCGGTTGGAAAGCGTCTGCGCTTTTGCTTCTTCCAAAGCGGATAAACGCTGTCCAATCTGCGCCTGACGGCGCTCCGCCGTCGAATAGCGCTCTCGCGTTTCTTCAAGTTCAATACGTATGCGTCTTAAATTTTCGCGCGCTTGATGGTCAGCCTGCGCCGCCAGCCGTGCAGCCGTCTGTGCGATTTCCTGTTCTTGCGTCAGCAGATCAGCTTGCTCTCGCGCGATTTTTGCTTCCTGACGCAAATCATTGAGACGATTTTTCTCAACCAGCCGGCGCGCCGCGGCCGAAGGCGCTTCTGAGGCTTGCGTAAATCCATCCCACCGCCAAAGATCGCCCTCCTTAGAAACCAATCTTTGTCCAGGCCGTAAAAGTTTCCGCAGATTTTCGCCTTCAGAACGAAGAACTATGCCAATTTGCATGAGCCGACGCATCAATGCAGGCGGAGCCTGAACTAACTCCGATAATGGCCGAACTCCTGAGGGAAGCGTCGGATCTCCTACTGAAGAAGTTATAGCCCAATGCGCTGGAGCGGAGTCATCCGCTGAGGCATCAAGATCATCCCCCAAAGCAGCGCCAAGCGCAGTTTCATAACCTTTTGTTACGCTGACGCTTTCAACAATAGGAGCCCACAAACCACCCGATCCGGAATGCAGCAAATTTTCCAGCGTTGTTATCTCAGTTTCGAGCCTTTGAGCGCGGAGGACAGCTTGCTCCATGGGCTGACGCAAAGAAGTCTCGGTTTCCCGAGCAACCGCCTGCTCTTCTTCAGTAATACGAGCGCTTTCTTCTGCAATCTTTGCCTGATCTGAAGCTACCGCAAAGAGCTCTGCTAAACGGGCGACCTCTGCAGCGCCTCCTCCCTGTCCAGCAATTAAAGCAAATTCCGTATCCAACCGCGTTAGCTCTGCCTCAAAACGCGCAACACGTTGGCTCTCATCCCGCAATGCAGAGTCCAAGGAGAATCTTCGAGCATTTAAGCCCGCAAGCTGCTCTTGAGCATCATTTAAAAATGCTTCCGTAGCTGCGAGTTTTGCTTCAATTTCATCAAGCCGCTCACGCGCCTCGGTCTCACGCGTCGTTTCAGTAAAATCAGCGCTGAGTAATTCCGCACGCTCAGCCTCAAGCCTGGAGGCAACCTCCGCTGCGTCTTCAATCAACGCGCGTTCTCTTTCAAGATCTCGCGAAAATTGGTCAATGTGGCGAAGTAATTCATTGATGCGATCTTTTGCGCGCTGCTCGTCAGCCTCAAGCGTTTGTCGCGCTACCACCAGTCGGTGAACCGCCGCGCCAGCCTCGGCTTCTCGTTCTCGTAGAGGCGGTAATTCATGCGCCGCTACAGCTTGCAGCTTCGCAGCTTCAGCCTGCTCTAAAGTACGCTCTTGGACAGATTTGAGATCCAGCTCTAATTTCTGAGCGCTCTCCTGCAGTTGATTTGTTGCGCTTTGATGCGAAACAAGCGCAACCATTGCTTCATTTTGACGGATCTGAGCGGCAAGATTTCGAAATCGCTCAGCCTGTCTGGCCTGTCGCCTTAAACTATCTGACTGACCCTCAACTTGCTTTAAAACATCTTCGAGACGCGTTAGATTTTCTGAGGCGGCGTTGAGGCGCAATTCAGCCTCATGACGACGTGAGTGCAATCCTGCTATTCCGGCAGCATCTTCAAGAATTCGCCGCCGGGCTTGGGGCTTCGCAGATATGATCTCCCCGATCTGACCTTGGCGCACGAGCGAAGGCGATCGCGATCCAGTCGCTGCATCAGCAAAAAGGAGCTGAACGTCTCGCGCCCTAACTTCCTTGCCATTTATCCGATAGTCAGATCCCTGCTCGCGCTCAATGCGGCGGGTAACCTCAATTGTGTCGGCATCATTGAAAGCTGCTGGAGCCGATCGATCAGAATTGTCCAAAATCAGGCCAACTTCCGCAAAATTACGCGCCGTTCGGGAGCCGCCACCCGAGAAAATCACGTCATCCATCGCGGATGCCCGCATATTTTTATATGAATTCTCACCCATTACCCAGCGAAGGGCCTCAATGAGATTCGACTTGCCACAGCCATTAGGGCCGACAACGCCCGTAAGCCCTGGCTGGATTAAGAGCTCGGTCGGCTCACAAAAACTTTTAAAGCCTAAAAGGCGCAAACGCTCGAATTTCATGGGGGCAAAGAGCGCCACAAATCAAAGGGGAATGCAAGAAAACTCTCTCAATATGTTGTGGGCATCATGAGTAAAATCGCCGCAAAATCATCTTGGGTAATTTATTTGACGACAAAACAGGCGGGAAGAGGCCCATGTAACGCTCTACGGCAATAATCTTGCTTATCAACACTCCAAAATGATTCACAAATCACGCATCATCTATCCAGCCAGCTCTCAGAGATACTAAATAGTGGGCAATATACTTGATTGATGACGATACAAATGACTTATGGGTTTTTGGTTACGGCTCACTTATGTGGCGACCGGGTTTTGACTTCATCGATACCGCTCTTGCCTGGGTTTATGGCTACCATCGAGCGCTTTGCATCTATTCTCATGTTCATCGGGGAACCCCGCAGTGTCCTGGCTTAGTACTAGGATTGGATCATGGCGGTTCTTGCCAGGGCGTGGCGTTTCGGGTTGCATCCTCAAAACGCGAGGAAACACTTGCTTACCTTAGAGAAAGAGAGTTGGTTACGTCTGTCTATCTCGAAAAATCTGTTACTTTGCGATTGAATGACGGTTCACGCAAACGCGCCCTCGCATACATTGTCGATCGTCGACACAATCAATATGCCGGGCCCCTGTCAATTGAGAATATGACGCAACTTATTTTGAAAGGCGCAGGGATTAACGGCGATAATTCAGCTTATGTGCGCAACACATACGAACATTTACAGCGCCTTAATATTCGCGACGCCAAGCTTACCAAAGTTATTCAAGATCTTGATCGCAACGTAACCAGAAATTCTCCTTGCTTCAATATACAAAAAAAATAGGCCGGGGATATCCCCGGCCGAAACGCTCGTTACAAAAATCACAACTCAACGCTACAAACTTCAATTTGATTAACTTAGCAAAGAGCCCGTCAAATCTTCGAAAACGCTCGCTGAGTTACTAAAATGAACATGCCATTCATTCACACCCAACTCATGTCTAATTGCGCGCAACTGCGCGCAATGATCGTATTGACCTAACTGAATTATAGAACGCGCTTGAACGTCTAGGCCACTTCGGATGACCCCAATTGCTAAGCCAAGCGTGATGTCAGACACAAAGGCTTCTTCACCAGCTTTAAAAATGGAACAAACGTAGCGTCGACCAGATAAACCGCGCCAGAAAAAGAAACGATCCCGCAAATTCTGAGTACGGGCGAGAGATGTTAGCTCGCCACCTCTATCGCCCAAGTGACGATGAGAATCATCGACATACGGCCCACCGCCAAAAGTCGAGGCCTGAGAGCAAGCAAGAGACATCATTCATCCTCTTAGATCAAAACAAGAACTAAGCTAGAACAATAAAAGAACAAAGTCAAGAAGCTCAAGGCTACCGCCCATGAAGACCGTCTCCCCAACGCTTACAAAGCCTAAAGTTTTCAACCTTTATAAAACGTCGGAAACCATAGCGATGAGATCACGAAAAGGATGTGCGCGAGCGCACTAGTCGAATCCCAAGCGAATAATCTCCCTAGACTGAAGCAAGATTAAATAGGCGCGCGATGAAAATGGATCAAAACAATAAAGCAAAAACGCTCTATGCGTTCGCACCGCCGCCAACAGTCTTAAGCCATGCGGCTCCGCAGGCTTTTGCGAGCTCTCGAACGCGCAAAATATAACTTTGCCGCTCAGTAACTGAAATCACCCCTCGAGCGTCCAACAAATTAAATGCGTGGCTCGCCTTGATGCACTGGTCATAAGCCGGCAATGCCATCAAATGCTTAGCGTCACCGGAACCTGCTCCGAATTTTAACAAACGCACGCACTCTTTCTCAGCATCCCGGAAATCCTCAAATAATTTTGTGGTGTCAGCCGCTTCAAAATTATGCCGGGAATATTCTTGCTCAGCCTGCAAAAACACATCGCCATAAGTAATTTTTTCATCTCCTTCGCGACCATTAAAATTTAGCTCCATGATGCTATCAACACCCTGAAGATAACAAGCAAGGCGCTCCAATCCGTATGTTAATTCACCAGAGACAGGCGAACACTCAAATCCGGCGACTTGCTGAAAATAGGTAAACTGAGAAACTTCCATCCCATCACACCAACATTCCCAACCTAGCCCCCAAGCCCCTAGAGTAGGGCTCTCCCAGTCATCTTCTACAAAACGAATATCGTGGAGTTTTGCATCCAAACCGATCGCGGCAAGGGAAGCGAGATAAAGATCCTGCAAATTTTTTGGCGAAGGCTTAAGAATAACTTGAAACTGGTAATAATGCTGCACTCGATTGGGATTTTCGCCATAACGTCCATCTTTTGGCCTGCGGCACGGTTGCGCATAAGCAGCGCGCCAATTTTTCGGACCAAGAGCGCGTAGCGTCGTGGCGGGATGAAAAGTACCTGCTCCCATTTCCATGTCATAGGGCTGTAAAATTACACATCCTTGGGCAGCCCAGTAGTTTTGTAACGTTAGAATGAGCCCTTGAAACGATTTTGTCGGCGATAAGTAAGCAGCCGCATCCACAGACATCCGTAACCCCTATCAAACAATATATTTTATGAGCACGCCCTTACCCGGTCAACCTATCTTTGCGCTTATCCTTTTGATCAAAACAAGCGTTAAAACACAATTTATCAAAGCTAACTCAATTCAATAAAACAGAAACTCTAAACCACTAGCAGCTGCATGCGGTCCGTCAGCAACGAAATCTAAAATTTAGCGCCGCTACGACTGTAATAGCTTCAGCTTTAGCACCCTACGAATAGTTAAAAAAACGGTCCAATAAGATCTTGGAGCAGGGCCCCGCCACCCAATTTTCGAGCAATGTCACTCATAGCTCCGTTCGCATCGTGTAGCGCAAGCGATGGCCTTAATGACATAGGGGCCTTTGATCCTTTAACGCCGCCGAGGATTATGCGGATCGCCGGGTCTGCAGGCCGACTAAAAACTGGGAGAATCCGAATAGCCCCTAGCCGACCTGATACAGCCGCCAAACATTCCCCTAAGGCTTCCGCGCGGTGGATCATGCAAAAAAAACCACCTGGCGCGAGTAACGCCAGACAATAACGCGTCCATTCAGAAATTGGCATGCTTGCGATATGGGCCTGGGCCTTAGCGCTATCAGGCGTGATACGCACCCGACCCCGCTCATAGAATGGCGGATTCGTTAATATTAATTGCGCGGATTCGTCCAGTAATCCTGATTTCCGACGATCCGAGCCAGAAGCAAGGTCCAATTCGAAAACGCACGCCCGCGCGTCTAGTTGATTAAAAGCGATATTCTGCCGTGACAGGGCGCAGGCGCGTTCATCGCGCTCAATTAGCCCGACCCTTGCAGCAGGCGCGTGGACAGCTGCGGCAAGGCCAACAGCGCCAGATCCTGCCCCAACGTCCAGAATCAAGCCTTCAATACCCGGAGGCGTCACGCTCGCAAGCAAAATTGCGTCTGTGCCAGAGCGATGTCCCGTGCGAGCCTGACGCAGCTTTAAACCGCCGCTCAAAAAATCGTCCAAAGTGGTATTTTCGCTCATAATCCTCTTAAATCCGATATTATTACTTAGGAATCATCACCACAATAGATGTAAAATCGAGTGTTAATTTCCTAAAAAGTTCATTCCGATCTGCGACGCCAGAGCGAGACGACTTGCCGGCATCCGTTGGAGCACGTAAGTTCGCCAAAATTGATACAGAAAGGCCGTAGGGGGGTCTGTGGGCATCGTTATTCCGCTGGAAGAAAAAAAAGACGCAGGCCTCGACAGTCTAGTTGAACTGATCCGCCCAGATCTTGAACGCACAAATCAATTAATCATTCAGCGCACTGGCTCTGACGTCACCACTATACCTGAAGTCGCGAACCATCTCATTTCAGCTGGCGGCAAAAGATTAAGGCCGATGCTCGTCCTCGCAACCGCGGGTATGTGCGGCTATAAAGGCGATGGCCATCTCAAATTCGCTGCCGGCATCGAATTCATGCATACTGCAACGCTGTTGCATGATGATGTCGTTGACGAGTCAAATATGCGACGAGGCAAAATTGCCGCGCGGATGCTTTGGGGAAACCAAACCTGCGTGCTTGTTGGCGATTTTTTACTCGGACATGCTTTCAAGATGATGGTTGAGCCAGGGGCCATCGCGCCGCTGACAGTAGTGTCTCAAGCTGCAGCCGTGATCGCCGAGGGTGAAATTCTTCAACTGAATGCGGCAAAAGACACGACCACGACTGAAGATGCCTATATGGGCGTCATTCGGCGTAAAACAGCTGAACTATTTGCCGCAGCAGCCGAAGTCGGGGTGATGCTTGCCGGAAAAGCCAAGGCAGACGAAGCTGCTGCGCGAAGTTATGGCATGAATCTTGGCATTGCCTTTCAGCTCATTGATGATGCGCTAGATTATGGCGGCTCGTCAGCAAAACTTGGCAAAAACGTTGGCGACGACTTCCGCGAAGGTAAAATTACCCTGCCAGTTGTGCTTGCCTTTCGTCGCGGGAACGAAAAAGAACGCGAGTTTTGGCGGCGCACACTGGAAAAAGGCGAAATTTCTGAAGCCGATATTGAAACTGCATGCGGGCTGATGAAGAAGCATAAAGCATTAGACGATACAATCGAACGCGCCGCTCATTACGGCGCTATTGCACGCGACGCTATGGAAATATTCCCCGCTTCACCGTGGAAAAATGCGCTTCTGGAGGTCGTCGATTTTTGCATCGACAGAGTCTATTAGACTGGTTCATCAAAGCCCGCCAAAAGTAAAAGAGCGGCCTCAGGAGAGGCCGCTCTTTTCATGCGTAATATTTGTGCTTAGCGCTTCTTACAATCTGCAACAAAGTGTTTGCGTGCACGACCCTTTAAAGCTTTAGCATCCGCTTCTGCGGCGCAGGTTTTTTCCGCATCTGCTTTTGCGGCAGGAGTTCCCGCGGCGGCGGCCTCTTCCTTCGCCTTTCCTGCGATCTCAGCAGGCGGAGCCCATTTTGTCTCGGCGAAAGCAGTTGCGCCAAGAACGCCAAGAGTTAAAAACGCGCCTGCGCTCAAATAAGCTAATTTCTTAAGTTTCATTCGCTGCCACTCACTTATTGTTAGGGGGGACATCGCCCTGAGGCGATCTCTCCTACAGTTCATATCTAATCGAGTCTAAATATTTTGTCGCCCATCTCAAATAGACAGTCAGCAAAGTTTCCACAATGTATACAGCAAAACCAACAAAAGGTTCTATCTTTACTCAGCCAATAATCAATCATTCATGAAGTTATCAGTGATAGGGCGCCCTATGCTGCGATGCACTCGTTGATAAAGAGCGCCCAACATTGAAAGAAAACTCTTGTTATCATGGAGGCTCCCTCCCATAAAACTCACAAAGGCTCTAGAGCGCTCCGTGAGCTAGAGACCTAGATTACAAAAAAATTGAATTGTTTTGGGTCATTTTAATCTTGAAGAACAGGAACGTGTGAACTCCGCGAATGGTTGCTGTTGACCACAGCCAACGCACACGGCCGAGTCCTAAAAATAAGACATAAGGATCGGCACAGGGAAAAACATCATGCGAGAGCATAAACCGCCAAGAAAAACCAATGCAAAAAAACAAAGCCAATATTTTGATATCAGCCCAAGCGCACCAAATGCAGAAAAAAAACCAACTTTTAGTCAGACTCATGGAGAAGATCGACTGGATGATTATGCCTGGCTCGCAGCAACCAACTGGCGTGAAGCCTTACAAGATCCAGATATCCTACCAAAAAATATTAAAGATTTAATTGAAGCAGAAAACGATTACTGCGAACAAGTTATTAAACCACTCGATGCATTACGCAAAACGCTTATAACCGAGATGCGCGGCCGCATCAAAGAAGCCGACGCAGAGCCGCCAGATTTTGACGGCTGTTATGAATATTATGAAAAATTTCAAGAGCATGCTGAGTACCCGCTCTATTGCCGCCGCCTCCGCGGCGATAGCAGAGAAACAATTCTACTCGACATAGAAACAAGGGCGCAGAACAAAGATTTTTTCGATATTGGAGAAATAGTTCATTCACCGGACCATTCGCAACTAGCCTGGAGCGTTGATGAAAATGGTTGTGAAATGTTTAAAATTTATACCCGAAAAATTAGCGAAGATGACGATCGCACTGACGAAGTATGCAGCACTGATGGAGCCATTGTCTGGAACACGAGCTCTCAGGCGTTTTATTACGTTTTTGTAGACGAAAATCACCGCCCATCACAAGTAAGGCACCATACCATTGGCGCTAATCCCACAACTGATAAATTAATTCTTGATGAGATTGATAGCGCCTGGTCTATCTCGCTCAGTCAAAGCAGATGTCGTAATTATGGCATTATTACACTTTATGGTCATGAGGCGACTGAGTGCTGGCTTATCAACTTAAATAATGAAATTTCATCACCACAGCTCGTTGCTAGACGTCAAAACAGATTAAGATATGAAGTCGAGCCGCACGGAGATCTGCTCTACATCCTAAATAATGACGGAGGGGCGGATGATTTTCAGATTTCAATTGCTCCCTTGGACCAGCCTGAAAGCAATTATTGGCAAAAAATTATTAATCATGAACCGGGCTTCATGATAACGTCAATGACGATTTTCAATAATTTTCTTGTTTGGATAAAACACAATAATACAATACCAGCGCTCTATATCCGCGAACTTTCCTCACAAGCCCAGCATATCCTCACTTTTGATGAATCCGCCTATGTTCTTGAACTCTCTCCGGGCTTTGAATTCAATACGAATATTTTAAGATTTACATATTCTTCTCCTAAAACTCCCGAAGAAACCTATGATTATAACATGGTGACGCAAGAACGCGTTTTATTAAAAAAACAGGAGATCCCCTCTGGCTACGAACCAAATGACTATGTCACCTTGCGCCTTTTTGCGCCAACGCCGGACAGAGAGCTGATCCCAGTAACCTTGTTATACAATAAAAAATTTAAACAAGGAGAAAATACGCCCTTGTTGCTCTATGGCTATGGAGCCTATGGCTATAGCGTCGAAGCTACTTTTGACGAAAATATTTTATCTCTCATTGATCGCGGTTTTATTTACGCAATTGCACATGTACGGGGCGGCTGCGAAAAGGGGTGGCGATGGTATACTGAAGGCAAATTGGCGAATAAAAAAAATAGTTTTTCCGATTATATTACCGTTGCAAAATTTCTCATTGATACAGGTTATACCTATTCAGGAGGCATAATTGCCCAAGGCGCCTCAGCCGGCGGCATGCTAATGGGCGTAATCGTTAATCAAGAGCCAGCACTTTTTGCGGGAGTAATCGCCGGCGTGCCTTTCGTAGATGTCTTAAATACCATGCTAAGAGATGACTTGCCCTTAACGCCCCCCGAATGGCTGGAATGGGGAAACCCTATTAACGACGCGACGGTTTTTCACGAAATTTCTTCTTATTCTCCTTACGATAATGTCAAACAGCAATTATATCCGCCAATCTTGTGTATCGCGGGGATTTCTGACAGCCGCGTCACTTATTGGGAACCTCTAAAATGGGTCTCGAAAATACGCGCTCTGATGCAGGGAGGCGGCCCAATATTGCTGATGACCCATCTTGAATCGGGTCACTCTGGGGCCTCAGGTCGCTTTAAAGCGCTTTCTGATGTTGCTTTGGAATTTGCTTTTGCGATCGCCTGCGTTCACACCTCGATGAAAGCATCCCAACACAGCTAATCATACAATCAGCTTTTGAAGATCTAGGGAGTTTGGCATGTCAGTTAAATCAGATCATCCAGAAACAATCGCTCTTCATGCGGGATGGCGCGCAGACGCCTCAAATGGCGCTGTCGCTGTGCCAATCTATCAAACGACTTCTTATCAATTCAAAGACACAGAACATGCCGCCAATCTCTTTGCTCTAAAGGAACTTGGGCAGATCTATACTCGAATCGGCAATCCTACGACGAGTGTTTTAGAAGAGCGGCTCGCCGTCTTAGAGGGCGGCGCCGCCGCGGTTGCGCTTGCATCGGGTCAAGCAGCCTCCGCTTTTTCGGTTCAAAATCTCGCAAAAGCCGGCGACAATATTGTTTCGTCTACTGATCTTTACGGCGGCACCTGGAATCTCTTCGCCAATACACTCAAAGATCAAGGCGTCGAGGTTCGCTTTGTTGACCCAACAGATCCCGAAAATTTCCGCCGCGCAACTGATTTGCGCACCCGAGCTTATTATGCGGAGACACTGCCCAACCCGAAACTCTGCGTCTTTCCAATTTCAGAGGTTGCAGCAATTGGCAAAGAATATGGAATACCGCTCATTGTCGATAATACCGCCGCCCCGCTTCTAGCGCGACCTTTCGATCACGGAGCTGCAATCATTGTCTATTCGACGACAAAATACCTTGCGGGTCATGGCACCTCTATTGGCGGCATAATTATCGATAGCGGTAAGTTTGATTGGGAGAAAAACCCAGAGCGACAACCCGCTCTCACAACGCCGGATCCGAGCTATCATGGCGCAATCTGGGTAGAGGCTGTTAGATCAATCGGCCCCGTTGCCTATGCCATTAAAGCGCGCACTACATTGCTACGTGATTTAGGCTCGGCGATCTCACCGTTCAATGCATTCTTAACCCTACAAGGCATCGAAACAATAACGCTGCGTATGGAGCGGCATGTCCAAAATACCCAAAAAGTCGTGGAATTTCTTGAGAGTAAAAAGGAAATCGTCAGAATTATCTATCCCTCCAAACAAACAGGCGAAATGCGCAGACGCGCTGATAAATATTTGACAGGAGGATACGGCGCACTGCTTGGTTTTGAATTAAAAGGCGGGATCGAGGCTGGCCGTCGTTTCATAGACGCGCTACAAATGTTTTACCATGTTGCAAATATTGGCGATGCACGCAGCCTTGCTATTCATCCTGCAACAACAACGCACTCTCAACTTGGCGAAGAAGCTCAGCTGGCTAGCGGCGTCACACCGGGCTATGTCAGACTTTCAATCGGGCTAGAGCACATTGACGATATCATTGCTGACTTAGAGCGCGGATTAAGGGCTGCTGATCAATGATGCGCGCTCACTTAACAATAACGGGGTAACCAGCAACAATAAATCTCACGCTTTTGGCGATGCGCGCGACATCTTGGTGCAGCTGACCTGCAGCATCTCTGAAGGCGCGCGCCAAGGGATTTTCAGGAACAATAGATAGTCCAACCTCTGGCGAGACCACGACTGTTGGCGCTTGTCGTACAGACAAAGCGGCGCATAAATCCACGCGATCAGCAGCAAGATCCGCTCCATGCATCAATCTATTTGATACCCAGACGCCTAAACAATCAATCAATAGAGGTGATTTGTTTGGCGCTTCATGGATAGCTTTTGGCAAATCATGCGGCGCCTCGACTGTTTGCCAGCCGTCTTTCCGACGCGCCTGATGCAGGGCTATCCTTTGCTGCATTTCTTGATCGAAGGCCTGCGCAGTCGCGACATACACCCAGAGAGGTTCATGAAGTGTAATTAAGCTTTCCGCATAGACGCTTTTTCCTGATCTTGCGCCACCAAGAACAAGAACGAGATTGGCATTCTCTTTCATAGAACCGCGCTCTTAAAGGGAGAGCGCGCAAGCAGCCCTCCATCACGGTCAAATATTATGATTTCCAATTCTATTTCTCTTTTATCCAAAGCTTTAGCTGCTATGCGCCAAGCGTTGTGCGCTACGGGAAACGCGAGATCTATTCCGACTCCTTGACATAACTGCAAAGCCTCAAACGCTGTATTCGATCCCTCAATCCGCTGCAGTGTATATTGATCAGCGCCAAGCTTTTTTGCGAAATGAGCGAGCTTAACGAGATCTACATGCGATCGCGCAGAATGCAGATCAAGACGACCCTGAGAGAGCTTGAGTATCTTTGCAAAACCGCCGCCAAGCGTCACGCGAGAAATTGGATGCGAACGGAGATATTTTAAAAACCCACCAACAAAATCACCCATTTCAACTAACGCAGGTTCTGGCAATCTATAAAGCGCTTGAGCGGCTTTTTCTGATGTAACGCCTGTTGTCGCGGCCACGTGTTGAATGCCGATTGCACGCGCTACATCAATGCTACGATGTATGCTGTCGATCCAAGCGGCACAGGAAAAGGGGATAACGACACCGGTCGTACCAAGGATAGAGAGACCGCCTATGATGCCTAGCCTTGCGTTCAACGTATGCCTGGCGCGGGCTTCCCCATCGGGAATAGAAATCTCAATTATCGCATCAGGCTCTACGCCTAATGCGCCAGCAGCCTCGCTGATGGCTTGGCGCATCATTGCCCGTGGAACCGGATTTATGGCTGGCTCTCCAGGGGGAACAGGCAACCCAGGGCGCGTGACAGTTCCAACTCCTTCTCCAGCGCAAAAACTTACCCCAGAACCTCTCGACCCTCGCCGAACCGTGGCGCAGATCAAAGCGCCATGAGTCACATCAGGATCATCCCCGGCATCCTTGATAATGCCAACGCGACAAAAACCAACTCCTCGCTCGACCTCCGCCACAGCAAAAGCAACTCGATGGCCAGATGGCAAGACGATTTCTACAGGGTCAGGCGGCGCATCGCCGCTCACCAAGCCCTCGAAGGCCGCGCGGGCGGCGGCTGTCGCACAGGCGCCTGTTGTCCACCCTCGGCGCAAAGTTCTATTTTCTGTAAATTCCCCCATGAGCTCTTTTAACGCGAACCAACCAAAAGAGCGAAATGCAACTCTCTGGCTGCAAAGTGGGCGACATCCAGTTTACTAGCTATTAAAAGAATTATTCCTTCATCACTGGAAACCATTTCATGACGCGCCAGAGTTTACTCACCCTCCCCTTCGCTACCCTCGCAAGAGACGACGCAAGAGGGGCTGTTGCTTTCCATCTTAAAAGCAAAGATCTCGCTGATGGCGAACGAATCGCCATGAAACATGTCTATAACGCCTTCGGCTGCGTCGGAGAGAATCTCTCCCCAGAACTCAGTTGGGACAACCCCCCAGTAGAAACGAAAAGCTTCGCTGTCATGGTTCACGATCCAGATGCGCCGACAGGCGGCGCCGGTTTCTGGCACTGGATTGTCGTAGACATTCCCGCCGATATTCGTAATTTGCAACAAAACGCCGGCGCGGCGTCAGGGAAGCATTTACCCACTGGCGCACAAATGCTTGAAACCGATTTCAGTGAAAAAGCATACGGTGGCCCCTGCCCGCCGCCGGGAGCGCCGCACCGATATGTCTTTACGATTTACGCCCTGAAAATCGATAAATTAGGTGATGCAGCGCTCGGCCGAACAGCTATTGCAGGTTTTACAATTGAACAAAACACTCTAGCGAAATCATCGCTTACAGGGTTTTTTGGGCGTTGAATTCACTCATTATAACTCTGATTGCGCTGGCTCTTGAAGCCAGCGCTGGTTACCCATCCCGCATATTAGAGTCTATCGGCCATCCCGTGACTTGGATGGGAGTCTTAATTTCTAGGCTTGAAAACAAATTAAATGATGCATGCCTGGATTATAAAAGCCGGAGACTAAAAGGCTTCGTAGCGCTTTTTATACTTATCATCACAACATTGTTGATGAGTTGCACAATATGCTTCATTTTAAATCTTTTCCCATTGGGTGCCTTAGTGACGGGAATTGTAGCATCAAGCTTCATGGCCCTGCGCAGTCTCGACCTCCATGTAAAGGCTGTAGCCGATGGACTCGACGCTTCTCTGGAAGAGGGTCGCGCAGCTGTTGGAAAGATCGTCGGTCGAGACGTTACATTATTAGATGAGACAGGCGTCGCCAGCGCTGCAATTGAAAGCTTGGCTGAGAATTTCTCCGATGGAGTCATTGCTCCTGCTCTCTATCTTGCATTATTTTCGCTTCCCGGAGCCGCAATTTATAAAGCTGTGAACACCGCTGACAGTATGATTGGTCATATGTCAGAGCGCTATGAGGCTTTTGGTTTTGCCGCCGCACGCTTGGATGATCTTTTAAATCTTGTTCCAGCCAGAATGTCCGCAAGTCTTATCATTCTGGCTTCAGTCATTGCACCTGGCGCCTCAGCCAGCCAAGCTTTAAAATCTGCCTTGAGAGATGCGCCTCGCCATCTTTCCCCAAATGCAGGCTGGCCTGAGGCGGCAATGGCCGGCGCACTCGGCGTCTCTTTGGGGGGACCTCGCATTTACGCTGGGACTTTGATTCAAGGAACCAAGCTGGGAGATGGACCCTCCCCAGCAGGCTCAGTTGATATCAGGCGCGCGTTAAGCCTATATAGAAGCTCGGCGCTAATCTTTTGGATTTTACTAGCTATACCGGCTATTCTATCACATTAGCCGTCTTCTCCTAGCAGGCAGATTTTCCTGTCGACAACCAAGCGCGTTAAAAGACAATAAAGCTAAAAATCTTGATGGGCTTGGCCCCAGTGACATATTGAAGGCGGCAAAACACGGCAGGATTGCGGCGAGTGACGTCGGTTTAATCCGACGGAGGAAGCGTCAGAATGGATCGACTATCCTATCAATTCTATGAATTCATGCATTTAGCGCTTGCTCCAGTGCGAGCGATTACAGACGCGATGCTGCATAGCATAAAAAATCCGCTTAACCCTCTGAACCACACAACTTTTGGACGCAATATTGCAGCCTCTGCGGAGCTCTTCGAGCGGATGACCCGCCGGTATGGCAAACCACTGTTTGGCCTGGACACAACAATTGTTGAAAATGAAGAAGTTCGCGTTGTTGAGGAAATCCTATGGCGCCGTCCATTTTGCAGCCTGCTTCACTTCAAGCGCCAATTCAAAAAAGCTCCCCCCATACAATCCAAGCTGTTAATCGTGGCGCCCATGTCCGGTCATTACGCTACGCTTTTGCGAGGAACCGTTGAAGCTTTCCTCCCGACGCATGACGTCTACATTACAGATTGGAGCGATGCCCGAAGCGTTCCTTTAATCGATGGCGGCTTTGATCTGGATGACTATATTGATTATCTCATCGACATGATGCGCTGCCTGTCAGCAAAGCAAGACGGCATTGCGCTCCATACACTTGGCGTTTGCCAGGCGTCCGTTCCTTTGATTTGCGCAATCGCCCATCTTGAATCAGAGCAAGACCCAGATGCTCCGGCATCTATGATTTTAATGGGCGGGCCAATTGATACCAGAGTAAACCCCACTGCCGTAAACAAACTAGCTGAACAGCGGGGCATAGAGTGGTTTCAAAGACACTGCATTCATACAGTGCCATTTCCTAACGCAGCTATGGGGCGCCATGTCTATCCTGGATTTCTACAGTTATCAGGATTCATGGCGATGAATATTGAACGACACGTCTCTGCTCATCTCGATATGTTCAATCATCTGATCGAGGGAGATGGAGACAATGCAGAAAAACATAGAGATTTCTATGATGAATATCTTGCTGTCATGGACTTAACTGAAGAATTCTACCTACAAACGGTTGAGCGCGTATTCATAAAACATGAGGTTCCCCTTGGATTATTCAGACACCGCGGGACCTTAGTTAATCTAAAAGCAATTCAAAGCGTCGGACTTCTCACTGTTGAAGGCGAAAAAGATGATATCTCAGGCGTAGGTCAAACAGAGGCGGCGCTCACTCTTTGCGCGAATATTCCCGCCAACCGCAAAAAACATTACCTACAACACTCTGTAGGGCATTATGGGGTGTTCAACGGTTCTCGTTTTAAGGAATTTATAGCTCCGCAGATTTGTGAGTTTACGAAAATGATCGAGGAGACGCAGATGTAAAACCCATCTTGCGCAGCTTCTCAATTAGAGGCACAACTATTAAAAAGTCGAAAGACCGCCAGCTATCTATAAATTTCAATTAAAACTAACGCGCTGCTTTTGCACAGCAGGACAATAGTTCAGGGAAACACTGCATGGACACGCTTGACGCCGCAACCTGCGAGGCGCTGCAAAAAGAAATCGACTCTATTCACTGGTATCACGAATTTGACTTCGGAAACGGCCTGCGATCGGTAAGCGTCTCACAGGCGGAAGATCATCGTCGTGTCTGGCGGTTTATCGAGAGTGAACTTGAAAAAATCGACTTCACTGGCAAAACCGTGCTCGAAATTGGATGCTGGGACGGCTATTGGAGTTTCTACGCAGAACGTCGCGGCGCAAAGCACATATTAGCTACAGATGACGTTTCACAAAACTGGGCTAATGGCGCTGGTTTGAGGCTTGCCCACAAACTACTCAAGTCCAAGGCAGAAATTAATCAAAGCGTTTCGATTTACGAAGCGTCAAAACTTAATCAAACATTTGATATAATCATTTGTCTTGGAGTCTATTATCACCTTGTCGACCCCTTTGCAGGCTTTGCTGAGGTGCGCCATCTAATGCATGAAAATTCCATCGCCATCTTCGAGGGAGATGCAACGCTCGAACTCCGGCCGGACACGTATTATTGGGATATGTCCGATTCCTCAAAATCTTGCTTTGTGCCGACGCAATGGGGCCTCAACCATATGCTGAAGACCGCCTATATGGACGTGGTCTCTCAGCGATGGATGCGACCACCACAAGGAGTAATGGTCAATATTGATCCAACCCATCTTACCGGCCCGCTTGGCGGTAAAGATCCCTCAGAGTTTAAAGCGCTAAAGCACCGTGAGAAAATAATTACGGTGACGAAGCCGTTTTCTGGAGAGAACCCGCTCCACCCCTACAAACCCCCCTTCAATCTCAGTCGCTTTGATCCACGTTTTGGTTGATTGGGGCAAATTTAGCCCGTCCGCGCTAAAGAGAGTGAGTAAGGCCTGCGCGCAAATTCTCGCGGGCCATTTTGACTAAAGAATTAGATAATTCTTCATTAGTCAGCCAAGTCTCTACGCGAGCGTTGTAAAGCTTAGCAGCTTCAGTTGCAGCGTATGTTTTGTAACAAGATGAAAGATACTGCGGCAGGGTAAGAAAATCCCCAACAGTATGCGCAAAATTGTGGTTCTGCTGTTTAAAAAGATAGCTTCCCCTGACGCCAAACATTTTTGCAATTGGCGGATAAACAGGAAACACCTCTGAACGCGACAAATCATCAACGCCATAAAAGCTAAAATCAACCTCTCGAGACGTGAGCCCGACTTTTTCCCATAGACGCCGAGCCAAATCATAAAGAACAAAACTTTTTGGATGAACTGTAGAAAACATAAACACGCCCTTACGGGACCAATTTAACAAATCTGTTGAAAGATCAATATCACAGCCGGCCTTGATCGAATTAATCAATTCGCTAGCGGCGTCATTCCAGACATTAAAATAACCCAGCGCTTCAAAAACATTTTCATTAAATAAAGCATTGCACTCCTCAAGCGATAGCCCCTTCCGAAAGGCGAACAATCCGATCGCTGAGTGATAAGGCCCAATTGGACCAAACAAAAAACCATGCGTGCGCGATAAATCATGGATCAAGATCATGTCAGGATGATAAGCAGCGAAACCGATCGCGGGATAAACGAAGGTTTTAGGCAGCTGTGCGCATAAATCCTTTGAATCTCCTCCACGTATATGACCTGCGACGAAATCGTGAGTAAAGATATAGTCGTATGTTGCTAAAGTTTTTACAAATAGCGACATATGAGCGCGCGAACTGCCAATAGCAGAAAAATGATCAACGGTTGCGCTAGGATCCATAAGCTTCATAGAGTAAGCGACGCCAAAACTTTGACAATTGCCTATCACCGCAATTCGGGGACCCGTATTGCGCAGAACTCTGCCTGTCAGCTTAGCGAGCCGAGGCTCAATGGCGTATTGACGCCAAGACTTCAAAATTTGCTTATCTATCTGGGAAAACATGCGGTTATTCACCGGATTTATCGCGACAAAGTCGCGCGTTTAGGAAGAGCCCCGGGTGACAAGCCTCTAGGTCTTGTCTATGTTCCGGACACGCAGTAACGGCTTTAAAAAAAGCTGATAAAGCCGTATCAGATCCAATCGAACAGCATCAATAAGGAGTCTGGCCAATGGCCGAGAACCCCTATAGCTCCCTACCTGACCATCGCTTCTGGCGCAAGGCGGTGACCTCCTTGCCGCCTTTTGCGATCGATCCTTTACTTCAGACCCCCTTCAAAATTGCGCGCCATGACCGTGTAGCGACGGCAGGCAGTTGCTTTGCCCAGGAAATCGCTCATAGACTGCAAGCCAGCGGCTATACTTATTATCTTGCCGAGCGCCCGCCTAGCGGCATGTCTGCGGCGGAGGCGGAACGCTGCAATTATTTCATGTATTCCTGCCGTTATGGCAACCTTTATACGACAGCACAGTTACGCCAACTAATTGATCGCGCTTATGGCGACTTTATCCCACAATTAGATTATTGGACGCGAGAAGAAGACGGTCGCATTGTAGATCCATTCCGCCCTAGGATAGAACCAGATGGTTTTGCGACGATTGAGGAAATGCGAGAGGAGCGCAATCGTCACTTTTTTGCCGTCCGTCAGATGATAGAAACGATGGATGTTTTTGTTTTCACTTTTGGCCATACAGAAACATGGAGGCATAAGCCGGACGGAGCCATACTGCAATTAGCCCCAGGCGTAGCGGGAGGCGAGTGGGATGATAATGTCTATGAATTTTACAACATGACTGTCAGCGAAGTTGTGCGCGATTTTCTTACTTCTGTTGACCGAATACGCGAAATTAATCCTAAAGTTAGAATTGTTCTGAGCGTTTCGCCAGTAGGCATTATAGCAACTTATGAAGAACGCCATGTCGTCGTCTCAAACACAGCGGTTAAAGCCATATTACGCGCAGCAGCAGACGAAGTTGTGCGCGCAAGACCTAATATTGCCTATTTCCCCTCTTATGACCTGGTCAATGTGTCTCCGAACGCAGCGCGTTTTTATCGCGACGACACACGCAGAATTAACACTCAAGGAATTGATCGGACGATGAAAATGTTCTTTGATCATTTCACCGATAAGTCACTTGAAACTTTAGCGATTAATGCTGTTAAATTTGATGTTGCAGCTGAGGCAGAGGAAAACGCCCGGGTTGTCTGCGACGAAGAGGCGATTGAGTCGGCATAAATATCCTTCGAAACTTAACTCTTACCCCCCAAGGAAGCCAATATGATAATTGGGTCTCTCACGCTAGTTTTGGCGGGTGCTTTTACCGGCGCATCTCTTTATCTAAATTATGTTGAACAACCCGCTCGGATGAAATTGTCTGATGACGCATTGATCAAAGAATGGGAGCCTTCAGACCATAGAGGCTTTATTCTACTTGCTGGATTAGCACTTTTTGCGGGTTTATTGGGCTTCATTACCTATCGTGATTTAAACGATCAGCGCTGGCTCTACGGCGCGCTGATTATTCTTGGATCACTGCCTTACACCTACCTTGCTATAGTCCCGCTGAATGATCGCATTCTTGGTCTAATTGGGGCGGAGGCCGCACACGAAGCCAGAAGCGTCATTCGTCTATGGGGAGCGCTGGAATTAGGCCAAACTTTAATCGGTTTAATCGCTAGCGCGTCATTCATATGGGCGCTTAGTTAATTGTAGTTCTAATATTTAAAGATGAACAAATGACATACGATCTTGTCGTCATCGGGTCAGGGCCTGGAGGTTATGTCTGCGCGATCCGTGCGGCGCAGCTTGGATTAAAGACCGCAGTCATCGAAAAAGATAAGACTTTCGGAGGGACATGTCTTAATGTTGGCTGCATTCCATCTAAAGCGCTCCTTCACGCTTCTCATATGTTGTCAGAGGCTCAATACGGACTTGAACATCTCGGCGTCATTGTAAGTCCACCCAAACTGGATCTGGCGTTAATGATGCAACATAAACAACAAACTGTTGACGCAAATGTAAATGGCGTGGCCTTCCTTTTCAAAAAAAATAAAATCGACTCCTACCATGGCGTAGGTAAAATTGAATCGCCTGGTAGAGTTATCGTCGCCACATCTGAAGGCGCGCCTCAGATTTTAGAAACCAAAAATATCGTTATCGCTACCGGCTCTTCTCCAGCGTCCCTGCGCGACGCCTCAGGAGCAGAGATAGTTAAAGATGAAAAAATAATTCTTTCATCAACCGGCGCCCTCGCATTAGAAGCAGTGCCGGAAAAACTCATTATTATTGGCGCTGGCGTGATTGGCTTAGAGCTTGGTTCTGTCTGGCGCAGGCTTGGCTCGGAAGTCATTATAATTGAATATCTCGATCGTATTTTGACTGGCTTTGATGCGGAAGTCGCCTCACGTTTTCAAAAAATATTAGAAAAGCAAGGCCTCATCTTCAAACTTTCCTCCAAGGTCACAAACGTTTCAAAAACAAAAAAAGGCGCTATTGTTACTTTAGCAGCTGTTGATGGCTCATCGCAGGAAACACTATCGGCAGATGCTGTTCTCATTGCTACAGGCCGCACGCCCTTTACTGATCAATTAGGCTTAGATGAGATAGGCGTTTCAATGGAGCGCGGGCGCATTCTTATCGATGATCATTTTGCAACTAATCTAAAAGGCATATACGCAATTGGCGATGTTGTACGGGGACCAATGCTCGCACATAAGGCGGAAGACGAAGGCATCGCCTTGGCAGAAATTCTCGCTGGCCAGGCCGGCCACGTCAATTACGACGTCATTCCCAGCGTTGTCTATACAACGCCAGAGGTAGCCGCCATCGGCTTAACGGAGGAAGAAGCAAAGTCCCAAGAGATCCCAATCGCCGTTGGAAAGTTTCCCTTTTCTGCAAACGGTCGCGCGCGTGCGATGCGAGAAACTGATGGCCTGGTTAAAATAATAGCGCATGCTGTAACAGATCGCGTATTGGGCGTGCATATTATTGGCGCTGGTGCTGGTGAGTTAATTGCTGAGGCAGCCGTGTTGATGGAATTCTCTGGCTCTTCAGAAGATTTAGCCCGCATATGTCACGCACATCCAACACTGTCTGAAGCTGTCAGAGAGGCGGCTCTTGCGGTCGCTCGACGCGCCCTACATATCTAAAA
>OMIO01000138.1 GCA_900299115.1 Methylocystaceae bacterium
ATAAACTTGTCGGCTATGCGGTGGCCTATTTCCGTGATTTTGTTCACCCGGCAAAAAAATATCGCGCAGCAGATGAAACTGAGCGGGATGTTTTAGAAAAGATTGATACGATACTTGGCGCTTTGCCTAAAGACGCGCGCGCCGAGGATATCCAAACTTCACTTTACGACGTCGCGCGGACTGTATCGCGATATCAAGATTTAAGCGCCAAAGGAGCGACGCCAGAGCGTCCTGGCGTATCAAATGACTTTTTCAACATGCTTTATGAGGTTCTGCTTGGTGAAAAACGTGGACCGCGTTTTGGATCTTTCGTAGCGCTTTACGGTATCGATAATACACGTCGCTTGATTGCAGATGCTCTTGCCGGCGCATTTATAAAATGATGGATTATGCGCGTAGCTGATGCAGATATTTTATTTATTCCGGGCTTAAATGACTCTGGGCCTGAGCATTGGCAAACGCGCTGGCAAACAAAACTTTCAACTGCGCGACGCGTAGCGCAAAAAGATTGGCGGCGACCGTGTCGCTGCGATTGGGAAGCCAATATAGTATCAGCAATAGATGAAAGCATCAGGCCCGTTGTAATCGTTGCGCATTCGCTCGGCGTTATTGCTAGTCTATGTGCGCTGTCGGCTCGGGGTGAAAAAGTCGTCGGCGCTTTTCTTGTTGCGCCGCCAAGCGCATCGGTCATACAGGAAATTCCAGTTATTGATCGCGACTTTTTGCCTATTCCCCGCCATCATCTTACATGCCCGGCCATTATGGTTGGCAGCTGCAATGATCCCTATGCAGATTATCAATTTACAAAAGATCTTGCTGAAGATCTTGGCGCGAAATTTATTGATGCGGGCGCCGCAGGGCATATTAATGTGGAGAGCGGTCATGGGCCCTGGCCAGAAGGCTTGCTCGCTTTTGCGCATTTTATTGCTAAACTTTAAGAGATCATGGGAATATTAAGCTTCTTTGTCCAAGTTTTAATTTGTCTAACAGCTTTGATTTATTTTCCTTGCTTGCCCGTTAGAGGCGAAACACGCGCTGCGAACCTCGATATTTCCATTCAAGATGAACTTTCGCAAAGAATTTTTATAAGAAAAGATAAAGTAGATATTTTTTTAGATGTAAAAATTTTAGCGCCACAACAACAGAAAGAACCAGCAGCGCTTTTAATCCTTCCTTCGAGCGAAGGGCAGTTTGCTCAAGAAGCGCGTGCGCTTGGATTTAATGTTGCGCTTATAGAGCTTGATCATATACCAAAAAACTTCTGGAGCCTTGCTGTTCATGAGGCTGGCTTGAAACTCAAGTCATTAACAAAAGCTCGTATTTTATTAGGTTTTATTGAGGCGCAGTTTAGCCAGAGCTATGTGCAAAACGCTGAGATATTTGACGGCGTGCTAGCGCGGGAAATCGATCTTGAACCATTGCGCGCGTTTTCAACGCCAATTATTCATTTTTGGGGAGAGGACGCTTATTGGCGTAGCGAGCCTTGGCGCGTAGTTTCTAGGGATAGAAAAAATATCAGACAATTTTTTATCTCTGGCGAGACGGTTTCATCGCTCTTGGCAAGCTGCCGAAGGGATCAAAGCCCATCAGGGATGATGGTTGCTCAGAAAGCGCTGCTAATTATGCTCTATGCATGGGTTCGCGGTGAGACGCCTCCAGCCTCGCGCGCGCCTGGTCCGCGTGATCTCATTTTAGCGAAAGATGTTATTTGGCCAGATATCGGCGTTAGGCCCAAGCTGCCGGGAGATGACCGTTTCGTTCCTAGAATTGATCACGACGGCAATACACATTCTGGCTTGCTGTTGCCCAATCACATATTGCCGATCGCAACTACTTTGAGTTTTTCTATAAATCAGCAGGGATCAGAGGGAAGCTGCCCTGCGAGGTCAGTTATGCCTTTTAGTCCTGATAAAGCAACGCGCGAGAAATCACATGATCCGCGTCAGTCGCTTGTCGAGCGATATGGATCTCGCACTTATTTTGTCGCTACGATGCGTGTTGTTGCGGAGAAATTAGTCAAAGAGAAATTATTACTTCGACAAGACGCTGAGTCTTATGTGCGGGCTGCAAAAGATGCGCCATTTTAGCTTGGTTTAGGATTTATTCAGCAGCCAAAAACCAAAATTGAGGTAGCTGGCGTAAGCAACCCATGCAGCATAGGGCCACAGACATCGCGCAGCGATCCGATCAAGTTTGTTAAAGATAAAAATACTCCATAAAATCAGCATCTCTAGGGAGAGAATAATTAACAGGCCGGCAAAGGGATTATGCGCGCTGAAGAAAGCAAAAGACCAACTGGCGTTGAGTAAAATTTGACCTAGAAAAATATGGATCGCAAGCAATCGCTCGGGTTTCATAGGATCCAAGCGTATGATGCGAAAAAAAGAGAGCGCCATTAAAATATAAAGTAAGGTCCATACTGGACCAAAGAGCCAATTGGGGGGCGTGAAGGGCGGACGAATTAACAGCGCATACCATTTTGTAAGATTTGGGAGGGTTGCATAATTTCCTAAAAACGCTGCTAAAAAGACAGGCGTGGTTGCGTAAAGTCCATCATAAATGATTTGGAAGCGAGAATTTTTAGACAATGCTTTCTCTCGGTTATTTTTTATAGGAACGATAAGCGATTTGATAATCCATAACGCTTAAGGAGCTGACGACGCGCCAAGCGAATCAAGGAGATTCTTCATCTTTTTCTCACAACTTACATTGTCTAGCTGCTTATGCGCTGCAAGCAGAACTCCTTGTTGACGACTAGCGCTAACGGCGAGAAGCAGAAGGGCTGCAATCAGCCTAATGACAGGAGATAGAGCAAATAACACCGCATGAGCCATGTAAAAGGCAAGTAGCGGCGCGCTGGAGCTCTGCCTGAACTGGAAATCGGAGGTGAGTCTCGACTATGGACCTTATGTCACATGCGCGCAGAGTGCGACGCGTTCACCCCATCACCATCACGAAAGTTTTATCATCAGTGATTTTTCAATGTCGCCTATAGGGTGGCGCGTCAGATCTTTGGCGATCTCCCCGCTAATTTTACTTTGTGCTTTTATTGAGAGCTTTTTGCGGATTTCTCCTAATGTACGGGGAGGCGCGATAATCACAATCTCAGGCAGCGCTCCGCTCTCAGCCTCCTGATTAATCTTTTGCGCCATGTGATTGGCAAAGCGTTCTTCTTCCACTTCATGCCAATCCGTATTGTCTAATGCGCTGCGCACGCCGCCTTTGGAAGAAAAATTACGCCCCGGCGCGTCAGAGCCTTGATCGCGCGTTGCCGGATTTTGATCGATGCGTGTTTCAATAACGCGTAGATCAAGGAGCTCAGCGTCGCCGTGATTGACAAAAAATAAGGCGCGGCGGCCATCTCCAATCAATACCCAGGCATTATGATGAATTGCTATGGACGACATGGTCACTCCTCCTTGGCTCTCTTGCGCTGAGAGTGGGGAGGCGTAGATGCTTCTACAAGAAGACCATTTGTCGCCCTTAGGCGGGAACGGTGGATTGGCCGACAGCGGATCATCTCACGCGGGGAGCTTCTTTTCCCTTTAATTAGCTGCGCGCAGCCCCGCTAGGGCTCTTTTAAGCCGGTGGTTTTGCCCCTGCGACGGCGTGTTGATACGACGCGACTGATGAGCGGCTTTAATCTGCGCCTCATTCATGGCCCATAGAAAGAAACACGCTCCTGCAATCCAAAGGAGTCCCGCATAAGGTTCAGCAAGCGTCAGGAAAGAAAGATCAGGCGCACATTCCTTTGCGTATTCGCAGGCGTCTGACCAATCCTGAAACCAATTTTTGATTGTTTCCATTAAAGCCTCCAGCCACTCGCGCCGCAATGAAAGCCGCGTTTGGGCGACTCATGCTGCGATGCAATATTCAAAATATTGTGCGGCGCAAAAAGATTTACCAGCGCAATAATGTCGCACTCACCATTATAAATTATAAATAATTGATTTTATTGTAATTAAAAATAATAACGACAGCAGAAAGCAGCACAAAAAAACAGCCCGGACACGCCGGGCTGTTGTAACGCTAACGAGATAAAGGATCTACCTTAGCCCTCCAGCAATCGGCGGGCGATAACTTGGGCCTGAATTTCAGCAGCTCCCTCGAAAATATTTAAGATTCGCGCATCGCATAGGACGCGAGAGACAGGATATTCAAGAGCAAAGCCGTTGCCGCCATGAATTTGCAGAGCGTTGTCGGCAGCCGCCCAAGCAACGCGCGCGCCCAATAATTTTGACATACCGGCCTCAAGGTCGCAGCGCTTTCCCTCATCCTTCTCGCGTGCGGCGAAATAGGTGATCTGACGTGCGACATGGATCTCGACCGCCATTGAGACGATCTTGTTGAATACGCGTGGGAACGCAAACAAAGGTTTGCCAAATTGAATTCGGTCTTTGGCGTAGCGTAAGCCCAGATCGAGGGCGCATTGGGCGACGCCAAGCGCGCGGGCCGCCGTTTGAATGCGGGCGGATTCAAAAGTCTCCATCAATTGTTTGAAGCCTTTGCCCTCTTCGCCGCCAAGAAGATTCTCGGCCGGCACTTCGAAATTATCGAAGCCAATCTCAAATTCTTTCATGCCCCGGTAACCTAGAACTTCAATTTCTCCGCCTGTCATTCCAACGGCTGGAAATGGATTTTCATCAGTTCCACGCGGCTTCTCGGCAATCAGCATGGAAAGGCCTTTGTAGCCCTTTTCATTAGAATTTGTGCGCACAAGAAGCGTCATGATGTCGGCGCGCACGGGATGGGTGATCCAGGTTTTATTGCCGACGACTTTGTAGACTGAGCCCTCGCGCGTTGCCCGGGTGCGCAAACCGGCGAGATCGGAACCATTGTTAGGTTCCGTAAAGACGGCTGTCGGCAGAATTTCACCACTCGCAATACCGGGTAAATATTTTTGTTTTTGCGCCTCAGTGCCGCCAAGCAGGATTAATTCGCCGGCTATTTCCGAACGCGTGCCAAGCGAGCCAACGCCGATATAAGCGCGCGATAATTCCTCTGACACAACGCACATGGCGATTTTGCCCATGCCTGAGCCGCCATATTGCTCGGGAATCGTCAAGCCAAAGACACCGAGCTCAGCAAGGCCTGAGATAACCTCGAGAGGGATATAGTCATTTTTTGCATGCCATTCTTGCGCGAAGGGCGTGACATGGGTTGCAGCGAATTTTCCCATTTCGCTTCTTATCGCTTCCAATGTCTCGTCGAGACCGGTAGCGCCTATGGTTTCAGCTGCGGCTTGCTGATCAATAAGTTCAGCCAAGCGGGCGCGATTTTTAGGCGTATTTCCCGTTAGAATGAGATGATCCACGATCGCTGGACGGCGCGCCGCAATTTGCTGCGGGCTTATGCCAAAATCTGTCAATCGGACAGTTTCGCCCTGGCTCATAGGAATGCCGCCATAGACCTGAGCTAAGAGATCCGCAAAGCCAATTTGATTCAGCAGCTCTTCCGTTTCGCCGTAAAGTCCATCAGCTTGCAGTCTTTCAGCATAAGCAATGAGTTCGCGAAGTCCCTGCACATATGTCGCAAACCAGGCGAGGCCATGAGCGGCGTGCTGATCCGCTTCTACGAGATCGTTGATAATTTTACCTTCTCGAGAAACACGGGCGCGAACGCTGCCGAGCGCTTCTTGATAGAGGCCTTCAACTGCGTGAAACGCCTGTTTGGCGTCGCTCGCCCAGTTTGCAGGTTCAGTTTTCAAAGCAACAGCCGCGGTCATGGGTTCTCTCCGCATAAAAAGCTTGATGAAGTCTCTAAATGACATGATTTCATTCATGCCGTCATTTTTTCCGTGACGCAACAGGCTTAAGCCGCGCCCAATACCTTAATAGGCCGGCAGTCGCCGCTGTCAGCCGGCGTTGAGGCAAATTTTACCTCAACGCAAGAGAGAGGTTGGCTAACGTTTTCTTCCAGCCTCGATTACATCCTCGACAGTGTGAAGGCCTGGTTTTGGAGAAGAGACCAACACCGCCATATTGCCGGGCGCATGTTCATTCTTCCACATTTTGGTGTGTGCGTAAGGAATATTCTCCCAGCTAAATACTTCTGACATACAAGGATCAATACGACGATCCAGAACGAATTGATTAGCCGCCGCCGCCTGTTTCAAATGCGCAAAATGCGAGCCTTGAATGCGCTTTTGCCGCATCCAGACATAGCGGGCGTCAAAGGTCAGGTTGAAGCCGGTCGTCCCTGCGCAGAAAACAACCATGCCGCCGCGTTTAGCAACGAGCGCGGAAACCGGGAAAGTCGACTCGCCGGGATGCTCGAAAACAATGTCAACATCCTTTTTGCCGGTGATATCCCAAATCGCTTTACCGAATTTGCGCGCCTCTTTTGTCCATTCTGCAAATTCAGGAGAGTTTACTTTTGGGAGCTGGCCCCAACAGTTAAATTCTTTACGATTGATCACGCCTTTCGCGCCCAGCGACAGGACATAATCACGTTTGGTTTCATCAGAAATAACGCCAATGGCGTTTGCGCCAGCGGCGGCGCAAAGCTGCACGCCAAAAACGCCCAATCCGCCTGAGGCGCCCCATATCAGGACATTATGTCCCGGCTTGAGTTGATGGGGCTCATGCCCAAACAGCATGCGATAGGCCGTAGCCAAGGTCAGCGTGTAACACGCCGATTCTTCCCAAGACAGGTGCTTGGGACGGGGCATTAGCTGGCGATCTTGCGCCCGACAAAATTGCGCAAAAGAACCATCTGGCGTCTCATAGCCCCAGATACGCTGAGAGGGCGAGAACATTGGATCGCCGCCATTACATTCTTCATCATCGCCATCATCTTGATTGCAATGAATAATAACTTCATCGCCCACTTTCCAGCGCTTTACTTTTGATCCGACCGCCCAGACGATGCCCGACGCGTCAGAGCCCGCAATGTGGTAGGGTTGTTTATGGGCGTCTAAAACGGAGATGGGTTCGCCTAAGGCCGCCCAAACGCCATTGTAGTTAACGCCTGCGGCCATAACGAGCACTAAAACGTCATGACTATCGAGCGGCCAGGTCGGCACAACTTCAAGTTGCATTGCAGATTCTGGCGGTCCATGCCGTTCTTTGCGAACCACCCAAGCGTACATGTTTTTGGGAACATGCCCCAGCGGCGGGATTTCTCCCAATTCGTAGAGGTCTTTGTGGTCGGTCACTCTCAGCTCCCCGGCTGCGGAAAATATTAGCCCATTTAATTTCGGCCGCAGCTTATAATACGTTGCGCGCCGTCGCGAATAGCCCCAAAATTTCTATGCCTTAGCAGGCTTTTTCTATGATGCGTTTGAAGACGGGGCTTTTTAGACAAATCAAGCAATGGACGACCTAGCGGTTGCCTCTTACCGCGTCTTTTCGGCCGGCGCCTTGTCAAAACAGAGTCATATGCTATCGCAGCCGCTGGAGGACGCGCCTGATGACCGATATGTCTGCCCCACGTCGCGATAAGCCCTGGATGTTTCGCACTTATGCTGGTCATTCGACCGCTGCGGACTCCAATCGTCTTTATCGGCGCAATCTTGCAAAAGGCCAGACAGGTCTTTCCATTGCTTTCGATTTGCCGACACAGACAGGTTATGACAGCGACCATATTCTTTCGCGCGGCGAAGTCGGCAAGGTTGGCGTCCCTGTTTCGCATTTAGGAGATATGCGCACGCTCTTTGAGGGAATCCCCTTAGGAGAAATGAATACCTCGATGACGATTAACGCAACAGCTGTTTGGCTGATGGCGTTATATATTGCTACCGCTGAAGAACAAGGCGCGCCAAGGTCCAAACTCCAAGGCACAACGCAAAATGACATCATCAAGGAATATCTTTCGCGCGGCTCTTATGTTTTTCCGCCGACGCAATCACTGCGTCTGACACAAGACCTGATTTTGTTTACGACAAAGGAAGCGCCGAAATTTAATCCGATGAACGTTTGCTCCTATCATCTACAAGAAGCAGGAGCGACCCCCTCTCAAGAACTCGCTTATGCGCTCGCAACAGCGATCGCTATTCTCGATAATGTTAAAAAATCAGGCGAACTTACTGATGCTGACTTCGGTCAGGTTGTTGGGCGCATTTCATTTTTTGTTAATGCAGGCATGCGTTTTGTTACCGAACTTTGTAAGATGCGCGCCTTTACTGAACTATGGGAAGAGATCACCCGCGAGCGTTATGGAATAAAGGATGAGAAGTTGCGCCGTTTTCGCTACGGCGTTCAGGTCAATTCTTTAGGATTAACCGAACAGCAGCCAGAAAATAATGTTACGCGCATTCTGATTGAAATGCTTGCTGTCGTTTTATCGAAAAATGCGCGCGCGCGCGCTGTTCAATTACCCGCATGGAATGAAGCGCTTGGTTTGCCGCGTCCATTTGATCAGCAATGGTCGCTTAGGATGCAGCAGATTATGGCTTATGAAACAGATCTCCTTGAATATGGCGATATCTTTGACGGCTCCCCCGAGATCGCACGCAAGGTTGCAGCGTTAAAAGAAGAGGCTAAGGCTGAACTCAAAAAAATTGATCAGTTAGGCGGCGCGGCTGCTGCCGTCGAAATTGGGTATATGAAATCAAAACTCGTGGAATCCAACACAGCGCGTCTTGAGGCCATTGAGGCTGGAGAGCAAACGGTTGTTGGGGTCAATAAATTTAAAGAAGGGGAACCTTCACCGCTAACATCCGGCGATAGCCAAATCATGGTTGTGCCTGAACATGTTGAAGCCGAACAAATTGCGCGCTTAAACGCCTGGCGCGATCAGCGTGACGCAAAAGCCGCACAAACAGCAATTGAGGAATTAGCGCGCGCGGCGAAAGAGGGTCGCAATATGGTTGATCCATCGATCGCTGCCGCAAAAGCTGGCGTTACGACTGGTGAGTGGGGCAATGTTTTGCGTGGCGTATTTGGCGAATATCGGGCGCCCACTGGGGTTTCCTCCACAGCGCGACAGGTCGGCGGACAGTTAGACGCGGTTCGCAGCGAAGTCGAGCGTGTGTCTCAAAAGCTGGGTAAGAGAGCAAAATTTCTCGTTGGCAAGCCTGGACTGGACGGTCATTCAAATGGCGCAGAGCAAATTGCCGTTCGGGCGCGAGACGCTGGCTTTGAAGTAATTTACGCGGGCATTCGCTCAACGCCAGCAGAGCTCGTGGATGCGGCGAAGAGAGAGAATGCGCATTGTGTCGGGTTGTCGATTCTTTCCGGATCGCATGTGACCTTAGCACATGAAGTCATCCGATTAATGAAAGAGCAAGGGGTGACGGCGCCGCTTGTGGTTGGCGGGATCATTCCGCCTGCGGATGAAAAGCTGTTGCTAGAATCCGGGGTTGCGGCCGTCTACACGCCAAAAAATTACGATCTCAATAAAATAATGACTGATCTGGCGCAGATTATTGAAAAAAGCGTGGCGTAATTTAATAGTTGCGGCGGGAGAAACTTATGCTGCAGCTGATTTATTTTAGCACGGCTCAACTCGGGTTGAGCGTGCAAGAGCTCGAAAAAATTCTTGTTTCAGCAGTCGCCAATAACCAACGTAAGGGCGTGACGGGCTTATTATTATTCAATGGCCTCAATTTTCTTCAAATACTTGAAGGCGCGCCGGCAGAAGTAGACGATCTCTACGATAAAATCTCCGCAGATCCGCGTCATAGCGGCGTGAGATTAATTAGACGACAAGAGATTAAAGCGCTGAGTTATCCTCAATGGGGTATGAAGCTAAAAGAAATTGGCGCTGACTTTGGAGCGCAAGATCCTCTAAGTTTGGGTCAAGAGGCGGCAAATGCGCTTATGAATTGTTCAAGTGAAGAGCTCAAGCCAATGCTGAAAGCTTTTCTTACCTTGAATTGACGTCTGTCATTTGGGATTATTGGCGCTCTATTAAACATAATTATTTGAAAATAACTTTGGTAAATTTGGCGGCACAAGCGTTGGATTGGAGATAAAATGGCGACGGCGTGCACAAATGGTCTCGACACGGGCTTTGTGGACCTTGGTTATATGAAAGTCGCAGTTCTTGGCGTTGTTCAAGGCATTACAGAATTGCTGCCGATTTCGTCTACGGCGCATATGCGCATTGTGCCAACATTGCTGGGATGGAAAGATCCAGGGTCAGCATTTTCCGCAGCCATGCAATTAGCGGCGCTTGCTGCCGTGATCAGTTATTTCTGGAGCGATATTCGATCGCTTGCTTTTGGATCAATTCGGGCCTTTCAACGCCGTGACTTTAACGACTGGAGTTTTCGTTTTGTTGTTTGGATCGGTTTAGCGACAGTGCCGATAGGTTTAGCGGGACTGTTTCTTTCCCATACGCTAAATACCTGTGGTTCACCTTTACGATCTTTACCTGTCATTGGTTTATCTTGCATTGTTATGGCGGCGCTTTTGGCGATTGCAGAGCTATATTGCAATCACAAACGCTCCTTGGATCATGTTACCTTAACGGATGCTTTGATTGTTGGCTTCGCCCAGGTTGGCGCATTGATCCCGGGCGTCTCTCGATCGGGCTCGACATTAACTGCAGCGCTTTTTCTTGATCTTAAGCGAGAGGAAGCGGCGCGTTTCTCATTTCTGCTTGGCTTGCCGGCAATTACGCTCGCCGGGCTGAAAGAATTATGGGAGTTGCATAAGGCGCATCTCGACGCGCATGGGTGGTCAATGCTGGCTGTGGGACTTATCGTCGCTTCACTGTCGGCTTTTATTGCAATATGGGGGCTTCTTCGAATCCTTGAAAAGTTTTCAGCCTGGCCTTTTGTAGCTTATCGCGCGTTTATAGGCTTTGTTCTTTTAATCGGTTTTTATACAGGCTTCCTAGCTTAAATTAACGGAATAATCCTTGAGGGTTATTCCGCCGCTTCACGGAGCTCTAAACGAATGCGCGAACGCAATTCGTCAATTGGATAAAGTTTACCCTTTTTCTCATAGTGCCAAAAAGTCCATCCATTACATGCGGGCAACCCTTGAGCCAGTGCGCCTGTTTTATGGATCGATCCAATGAAACCAGATAAAGAAAGCGCGCCATCTGCACGGACCTTAGCGCGATGACGTTTTTTGGCGTCCATCAATACTGCGCCCGGAGCGATTAAGCCGCTTTCAATGAGACTAACAAATGCAACGCGTGGTTCTGAGCGCTTTGACGGAGCCGCAATCAGTGTATCCTGCGCTAAGGGCTCAATGGCATTGATGCGGGCTGCGGCAGCCTGGGCATAGGTCTGCTCTCTCTCAAGTCCAAGATAATCTCGGCGCAGTCTTTTGGCGACCGCTCCTGTCGTGCCGGCGCCAAAAAAGGGATCTAACACGAGATCGCCAGCCTTCGAAGCAGAAAGAATAACGCGCGCAAGCAGCGCTTCTGGTTTTTGGGTCGGATGCGTTTTACGGCCGTTTTTATCTTTTAATCTTTCTGCGCCAGTGCAAATAGGCAAAAGCCAATCAGATCGCATCTGACAATCTTCATTACCCGCTTTGAGCATTTCATAATTAAAGGTGTAGCTCTTACTCGATGCATCGCGCGAGGCCCAAATCATCGTCTCGTGAGCATTGGTAAAACGTCGCCCGCGGAAATTAGGCATCGGATTATTTTTACGCCAAACAATATCATTGAGGATCCAAAAACCAAGATCCTGCATGATTGCGCCAACGCGAAAAATATTATGATATGAGCCAATAACAAATATTGTTGCGGATGGCTTCATCAAACGACGGGCCTCAATGAGCCAATCGCGTGTGAAGGCGTCATAAGCGGCAAAATCTGTAAATTTGTCCCAGTCGTCATCAACGGCGTCAACAACGGTTTGATCCGGGCGGGTCAGTGTGTTGGCTAATTGCAGATTGTAGGGCGGATCTGCAAAAATCAGATCGACGCTTGCGTCGGAAAGCCCACGCATCAAGGTAATGCAATCGCCTTTAAGGATTGCATTACGTTTTGGCGCCGCGCGGGACGGCCTAACGATTGATGACCCGGTACGCGAAACCTTAATCCGGGGTTGAAGGCTGGCCGCCCCAACGCGTGCATTACGCATTTACTCGACACCACAAACGCTACTCACAAAGGCAATGATGTCGGAATGAGGTAAAGGTCCCGTTTAGAGGCTAGAAAATAAAGTGTCCCTTTTTTGAACGTATTTATTAATAAAAAGAAAATATTATTCCTGAGATTACGCCCTGTTACGCTCGCGCATGGGGGCAAAACTCAATCGATGAAAGGGCGTCGGACCCAGGCGCGCTAACGCTTCTAGATGTCGCTTCGCGCCATAGCCGACGTTTGTCTCAAATCCGTAATCTGGATACATAAGCGCAAGTTGACGCATCATGCCGTCGCGCGCCACTTTTGCGATAATTGAGGCTGCTGCGATCGATAGCACTGTCGCGTCGCCTTTAATAATGGCGCGCGCAGGACAGTCGAGCTCAAGGCTATCTCGACCGTCTATAAGCGCAAAACCTGGTTTGAGCGATAGGCCGTTAATCGCACGTCTCATTGCAAGAAGAGAGGCTTGACGAATATTAATACGATCAATTTCGGCGGCTGTAACAAAAGAAATACTGATGGCCTGCGCGCGCTCTATTATGCTTTCAAACGCAGCTTCGCGCTGTTTAACATTTAATCGTTTTGAGTCTGCAACGCCTAAGGGAAAATTCACAGGATTAAGAATAACAGCTGCAGCCGTTACTGGACCAGCTAGAGGGCCGCGTCCTACTTCATCAACGCCGACAATAGGGGAAAATCCCTCAAGGAGAAGTCTTTCCTCTTGTTGAAAATCTGGCCATTGCATTACGAGGCTCTAGGCTAAGTTTAGGAAGAGGTTAGATAGCATCGTCAGATACTAAATAAGAGATATTATAAAACATAAATTATTAAAACAGACTAAGTTGCTCAGATTTACGTCGTGGTGGCGTAAAGAGGTCAGTGCGCAATGAAATCTGCTGGAAATTTAATTTTTTCGAAGCGATTTCAAAGCGGCGACCAATCATCCAGGCATATGGGCCGGAGCCGATTATTCTTTTGCCAAAGGCTGAATCATAAAGTTTGCCGTCTCGCGTTGATTGGATCAATGAAAGAATGCGGGATGCTTTATCTGGAAAAAACTGATTGATCCATTGAGTAAACAGCGTGCGAAGCTCATAGGGCAAGCGTAATAAAATATATCCAGCTTCTTGCGCTCCAGAAGCATGAGCGCGGGTGAGAAGTTTTTCAATTTCATGGTCGTTAATTGCTGGAATAATCGGCGCTGTCATAACAGTCACTGGAACGCCGGCAGCTGTTAATTTCTCGATGACGTTAAGCCGTTGCATTGGCGCTGCGGCGCGCGGCTCCATAAGTCGTGCAAGTTGAGGATCAAGCGTTGTTAAGGAGATTGCAACTTTAACAAGTCCTTTTTCCGCCATCGGCGCTAGAAGATCAAGATCGCGAAGTATTAGAGATGATTTTGTAACGATGCCGACAGGATGATTGGTTCGAGAGAGCACTTCTAAGATAGATCGCATAATGCGATGGCGCTTCTCGATCGGTTGATAGGGGTCAGTATTTGAGCCAATTGCGATAATCTTTGGCGTATAATTTTGCGCAGATAATTCACGCTCAAGGAGTGGAGCGGCTCCCTCTTTGACAAAAATCTCGGTTTCAAAATCAAGCCCAGGCGACAGGCCGACATAGGCGTGGGTCGGTCGCGCAAAGCAATAAATGCAGCCATGCTCACATCCTCGATATGGATTGATTGACCGATCAAAACGAATATCAGGAGAATCGTTCTTTGTGATCAGGCTGCGGGGTTTTTCGATATGCGTCTTGGTTTTAAGGGCATCAAGCGTCTCTAGCGTTCCCCATCCATCATCTAGTTCCTCCCGACGCAGGGGTTCAAATCGGCCGCTGTCACGACTTAAGGATCCGCGGCCGTTACGGCGTTGGCCATTAATCAAGGTTCCTGACGTTAAATTTTCTTTGATTGCCGCGTTAAAGCTTTGTGTCTGCGCCATGCCAACCTACTCAAAAATCATAAGGGGGGAGGCAACGCAAAAGCGCTTACTCCCCCCGTGATTATCTTACGCGACGCTGACCAAAACGCGCGTAGTGCGGGGGACCCAAGCGCAGGCTAAAACAACCTGAACGTAAGGCGAACAAAGAACATTAGTAGAACATTTGACCGCGCGTCAAGGGGTCTCACAAAAATTGGCGACGACTGTTTTTTAGCTCTGACCCAATCGGCCAGGATCGCTGAACTTATTTGACGAGGATGTTTTTGAATTGCCAGGGGTCGGTGGCGTCAATGTCTTCTGGAAACAGGCCCGGCCGACCGTCCAAAGGCGTCCATTGAGTGTAAACGCCTACCACTGGTCCGAGATAAGGTCGTTGGACTTCTAAGCATCGCTTAAAGTCAATTTCATCGGCCTCAACGATGCCAGCTTGCGGATTTTCCAATGCCCATACCATTCCAGCTAAGGCCGCTGATGAGACCTGGAGGCCGGTTGCGTTTTGATAGGGCGCTAAATCTCGAGTTTCCTCGATTGA
>OMIO01000139.1 GCA_900299115.1 Methylocystaceae bacterium
ACGCTCGAGACGCGATATTGCGGGCCTTCTTCAATGACGATCGTGACAATATAACCACCCTGCTGGGCGTCAAATTGCGCATCCGAACTGGTGACGCGGAAATCCGCATAACCATTTTTCAAGTAAAAACGCCGAATAATTTCTAAGTCGCTTGCGATGCGATCTGGATCATAAACGTCAGATGATTTGAAAAACGACATGAAATTCATTTCTGTCGTTTCCATCATGCCAACAAGCCGACGCGTCGAGTAGACATTATTGCCGACAAATTTAATTTCTTTAATGCCCGTTTTTGATCCCTCTTCCACCGTAAAGACAACGTCAATTTTACCATTAGGCAATTGAACGGTGCGATAGGTGATTTTGGCAGCCGCGCGACCATTGCGCTTATAAATTTCCGTCAGCATGGTGACGTCTGCGGCCGCAGTCTGAGGGTTGAAAGCCGTATGCGCCTTTGTGCGCAACTCGGGTAATACTTTATCGGATGGGATTTTGCTATTTCCCTCAATAGCGACGCGATTAATCGAGCCCCCTTCTGTCACGCGGATAATAACGCGATTGCCCTGACGGCTGGCTGAGATTGTCGAATAGCGTCCTGTCGCGCGTAGCGCCTCTAAGCCTTTATCAATTTCGGCCTGGCTCGTGCCGGCAAAGAAGGATTTAATATTTTCTGCGTCAGCGCGGTCACCCGATACGACGATTTCTGGCGCCGCCCTAACAGGGGCCGCTGTCGCCAGCGCAAAAAACAGCGCTGCCGCGAAAAGAGACGTCGATTTCCATATGCCGCGTGTCAAAAACATGAATGATCTCATTCTCAATGCCTAATGCCCCGAAAGCGCATTCGGCATTTTATCCAAATTCGGCGCCGCCCTTCAGAGAATCGCCCCTTGAGACATTCGCCCCGAAAGCGGGCGGAATCTTGCGATTCCCCTCTCTCGGCTACTAACCTACCTACATATCTTGAAAGGGTAATGAATTAATAATGTGTCGAAGACGTGGCGTAAAAGCCGCGATTCATGGTCAGCAAAAGGTTAACAACCGGCTTTAAACAGGCAAAATTCGCATTTAAGGGGCCTAAACGCCAAGAATGCCCCTGAGCAACATCAGCGCTTACTAAAAACGGGGCTGGGCAAAGGGGCTTGGCAAAAGGGTTGTTACGAGACCCTAGGCAAGAGAGGCCCTTAGGAAGCGCCCCCCGCCCATTTAGCGATCAGTCGGGCAAGATCATTGTAAGTTGAGAAAATCATCAAGGCGCCAACCATCGCCAATCCAAGCCGAAAAGCAAATTCCTGCGCCCGCTCATTAAGCGCGCGCCCTTGCAGCGCCTCAATGCCGTAAAAGAGCAAATGTCCCCCATCCAATAGCGGCACTGGCAAAAGATTTAAAAGCCCAATGGAAACTGATAAAATCGCGATCAAATTGAGAAAAGGCGCTAAACCGACTTTTGTCACAGCCTTGGCCATTTGACCTGACATCTGCGCGATGCCGATAGGACCTGACAATTGATCCGCGCTCTCGCGACCCGTCAAAAGGCCAAGCATATAGCCGCCCGTTCGGGATGAAATTTGCCAGGTTTCTTCGACCGCCAAATATAAAGAATCCGCAAAACCATACCGCTCGTCATGCACATTTTCTGGGATTGTTGAGGCCTGCAATCCCAGCATGCCAATACGCATTGTCCCTACTGGATTTTTGATTTCTTTCCATGCTGGCGTTGCAAGAAGGGATATGTCTTGGTTATTGCGTCGAATAATAAAAGAGAGCTGTTTTTCTGCAGAAATAGAGACAATTTCCTGCATTTTTGCAAAGCTAGAAATCTCAACGCCATCTATACTGATGATTAAATCGTCAGGCTTAAACCCTGCTAACTGACCTGCTCCACCCTCGACAACAGAGCCAATTCTTGGGGCCAAAACCGTTCGCCCGTTAAAATATAACAGTCCTGTAAAGATGACGATTGCAAGGAGAAAATTCGCTAATGGTCCCGCAAAGACAACTGCAGAACGCTTAGCAAGAGATTGCGCCGCAAAAGTCACGGCGCGTTCTTCAGGGGGCATCGCATTTAGAGCTTCAGGATCCGCTACGCTCGCGCCATTAGCGTCGCCATGAAATTTAACATAACCCCCCAAGGGAATAGTCGCGATCCGCCAACGCGTGCCATGTCGATCGTTACGCGCCCATAATTCCGGGCCAAAGCCAATGGAGAAAGCGTCAACCTGTATGCCACACCAACGACCGACAATGAAATGACCATATTCATGCACAAAAACAACAACGCTCAACACAATTACAAAAGGAATAAGGTAAATTGCGAAGGTCGTGAGAATATCCATCTTTCGCCTTCCTAACGCGTTGAGGCCGCCCGACGATGCGCGCGGCCAATTGTTTAATGTATCGTGGACTGAACTCTAGGATCAGAAACCGCTAATTTTTTACGCGAGCGCGCACGCACCAATCGATCAACATCAAGCGCCTCATCTATTGTTGAGGGTTCTTTTGCATAGCCCTCGCGAAGCGCAATCGCGCAAGCTTCTTCGACATGGTGGGCGATGCCTGAAAATGCAATGCGCCGATCGAGAAAGGCCTCGACTGCAATTTCATTTGCGGCATTCAAAACTGTCGTTAGCCCACCGCCCTGAGCTAAAGCGTCCAGCGCAATGCGAAGGGCGGGAAAACGATCAAAATCCGGCGCCTCAAAGGTCAAGGTTGCAATTTTTGCAAAATCCAACCGCGGCGTAGGCGCCGCCAGACGTTCCGGGAAACCTAAGCAATGCGCGATCGGAACACGCATATCGGGCGCCGCAAGACCCGCCGTAACAGAGCCATCTGAAAATGCGACCATTCCATGAACAATAGATTGTGGATGAACCACAACTTCAAGCTTCGCCGCAGGCACGCCGAAAAGATGGTGGGCCTCAATGAGTTCAAGGCCTTTATTCATCATCCCGGCAGAATCAACCGTAATCTTGGGTCCCATAGCCCAATTGGGATGATTGAGCGCTTGTTCTACAGTCGCTTCAGCAATTTGCTCTTTTGACCAAGTACGGAAAGGACCGCCTGAGGCGGTAACGATCATCCGCTCAATTCGATCAGGATCCTCGCCGCCAAGCGCTTGAAAAATTGCATTATGTTCACTGTCGACGGGCAAAAGACGAACGTTCTTTTGTCGGGCTGTGCGCATAAAGGGCGCGCCGGCGCAAACAAGACATTCCTTATTGGCCAGCGCAACATCCTTGCCTGCGGCAAGCGCGGCATGTGTGGGCTCCACTCCCGCAGCGCCAACAATCGCCGATACAATGAGATCCGCATCTCTTAATGCGGCCTCGATGACCGCGGCTGGTCCTGCGCCAACTTGGATATTTGTTCCCGCCAGAGCCTCTTTAAGAGCGGCATAGGCGTTTTCGTCGAAAATCGCGACAAATTCTGGTTTCACGCGACGGGCGATATCCGCCAAGCCTGCAACGTCTTTACCCCCTGCGATTGCGGAAACTGAAAAAAGATCAGGGTTTCTCTCAAGAAGATCCACCGTGGATCTCCCAACCGAGCCAGTAGCTCCAAGAAGCGAGATGCGCCGAGGCGACGACGACGGAGATTTTTGAGAGCAATCGTTGGTCAATGACATTGATTTTATTTACCAGAAGAAGAAGCCATCCGCCACTGAGCCTGGGGAGTGGATAAGACCCAACAGAGACGCATAAATCACAGCAAAAATAAACGCATCAAGCCGATCCATTACGCCGCCATGGCCAGGAATGAGCTGACTCGAATCTTTAACTCCGAAAGTTCTTTTTACAGCCGATTCAAAGAGATCTCCAAATTGAGAGATCACCGCGACGCTAAGCGCCAGCAGAAGCGTTGGAAAAACGTCATATGCTGTTTCATTGAAGAGACGCAGGACCAGAAGCCCACAAAACGCGCCGCAGATTAAGCCAACGATGGATCCAGACCAAGTTTTCCCAGCCGAAACCGCCGGCCATAACTTTGGACCGCCAATAAGCCGCCCACCAAAATAGGCAAAAATATCCGCTCCCCAGACAATCGCGAAGAGAAAGGCGATCGCGTCTAATCCATGTTGAGGCGAAAGCCGCAACAGGCACACCCCCGCCACGAGCAAAGTAGCATAGATCATCCCTCCTCCCGCCCAGAGACGGCGTCCCTGGGGCGCAAGACATGCGGCCGCGACAGCCGCGATGAAGATCAGGATGAAACCGCCAGTAAGGTCATGGCGCCAACTCAACCAGGCGACTAACGCGCATCCAAAAACACCCAGCGCGCTGCGTAAGTGAACGCGCTGGGCAGAAATGAGATTTTGCCATTCCCAACTCACGGCAGATGCAGCAATGACCCAAAAACAAACAAATAATTTTCCGCCTTGGATGAGCGTCACAAGTGCGGCAATGATCAAAACAATCGCTGAGATTAATCGTGGCCAAAGATCGACAAAGGGGGCCGGATTGCCGTGTTTCTTGACTGAATTAAACGTCACGAAGCGGACTTTTTGCTCAACTGCGGCGTAGTTAATCCGCCATACCGCCGATCGCGGTTCATATATTCAGCGATCGCAGAAATGAAAGCCGCGCGATCAAAATCCGGCCAAAGGACAGGCAAGAAGACAAATTCAGAATAAGCGGCTTGCCAGAGTAAAAAGTTCGATAATCTTTGTTCGCCAGATGTGCGAATGATGAGATCAGGGTCAGGGATATCGTTGGTTTCAAGCTCTGCGCCAAAACATTCAGAGTCGATTTCTTCTAAGAGAAGTTTTCCATCCTTAACCTGCTGCGCAAGGCGACGCGCCGCAGCTGCAATCTCCTGTCGCGCGCCGTAGTTAAATGCAACAACTAAAACAAGCCCTGTGTTATTTTTTGTAACGGTTTCAGCCTCTATTAAGAGCTGAGCGATATCCCGCGCAAGACCCTGACGCTCGCCGATGATGCGCACGCGAACGTTATTGGCGTTGAGTTCAGCAAGATCGTTACGAATAAAAAGATGCAAGAGTCCAAGCAAACTTTGCACTTCATCAAAAGGACGCGCCCAATTCTCCGCTGAAAAAGAATAAACAGTTAAATAACCAATATTAAGATCAATAGCGGCGCGAACAGCGCGCCGCAAAGCCTCCACGCCGCGTCGATGGCCCTCAAGGCGCGGCAAGCCGCGCTGCGTCGCCCAACGCCCATTGCCATCCATGATGATTGCAACATGACGGGGCGAGGATCCATTGTCTGGATCGCTTATGGCTCTATCTTGAGAAGCGCTTCCCGACATTACTCTTTCCAAATCGCCAGTCTATAAGAGGAACCAAGACGCTATTTATTATACTTGCATGATTTCTTTTTCTTTAGTCGCTAACGCCGCATCAATTTCTTTTATTGTTTCATCTGTTGCTTTTTGCACTTCAGTTTCGTGACGTTTTTCATCATCTTCAGGAATAGCGTGATCCTTCAGAAGCTTTTTTAAAACATCAAGGCCATCGCGCCTGACATGTCGGACGGCGACTCGCGCCTCTTCAGAATATTTATGCGCGACTTTGACTAATTCTTTGCGACGTTGTTCGTTTAATTCTGGCATCCGAATACGCAGCATCTGTCCCTCGACAGTAGGCTGCAGACCAAGATTAGCTTCACGAATAGCCTTATCTACTGCGATGACAAGAGCCTTATCCCAAACTTGCACGGCAAGAAGTCGTGGTTCTGGAACGCTAATGGTCGCTACCTGATTTAAGGGCTGGTGTTGCCCATAGGCGTCAACATGCACAGGCTCTAGAAGACTCGCAGAGGCGCGGCCGGTGCGTAACCCGCCAAACTCATGTTTGAGCGTCGCGACAGCCCCTTGCATCCGCCGCTTAATGTCAGCAAGGTCAAATGTCTCAGCCATAGTGTCAAATACCTGTCTTTTATTGTTTAAAACCAAAAAAATGGCCATTGGCTTAGAGCCGCCAGCCTTTATGGCATGATTTCCATTAATTCGGGAATAAGGCTTAACGCCTGCTCCACAAGCTCATTTTATAAGTTCATGGCGATACGAGCGTCGAGCGTCCCTTACCAGCGAGCGTTTCCGCAATAGCGCCCGGCGCGGCGATGGAAAAAACGACGATGGGGATTTTATTTTCACGCGCCAGCGCAAAAGCCGCCGTATCCATGACAGCGAGATTTTGGCTGATTGCCTCATCATGGGTCAATTTTTCATAGCGCCGCGCTCCAGGGTCACGCTTGGGGTCAGCCGTGTAGACCCCATCAACTTGCGTAGCTTTCAACACGGCGTCAGCCGAAAGTTCGGCAGCCCGCAGCACGGCGCCCGTATCGGTCGTGAAAAATGGGTTCCCCGTACCGCCCGCGGCAATCACAACACGCCCTTTTTCTAAATGATGTAAAGCGGCGCTGCGGGAAAAGGACTCGCAAATAGACGGCATTGGCACAGCAGAGAGGCAGCGGGCTGCCTGGCCAGCCGCCTCGACCGCTTGTTCTAGGGCAAGCCCATTCATTACTGTTGCTAACATGCCAATTGAATCTGCGCGCGCACGTTCGATGCCGCTATCAGCGCCCTTTATTCCCCGAAAAAAATTACCCCCCCCAACGACAACGGATAGCTGGTGCCCCGCCCTCGCCGCTGTGGCGAGATCGCTGGCAATGCGCGCGAGAGTTGCGGCGTCAAGGCCGTGCGGCGCTTGACCTTGCAACGCCTCGCCGGACAGTTTGACGACCACCCTTTTCCATTTCAACCCGGCTACAGCTGTGGTCAAAGCGTCTCTCCAGATAGATGTCTGCGGCAAACAGACTGTTCATACAAAAGCCTATGGCGCGCCGGCAAGCCAAGACCTGTTGGATCGGGCAACTTTCTCTGCAAAACGCACAAGCGTTGACAATGTTTTAACATCTTTTCTACGCAAGAGCGGCGTTCTTTAGAACCTATTAAGCATGAATAAAGCCAAATTTGAAAAAAATAGGCTAATTTGAACAGGCTAAAAATTCAAAAAATTCCTATATTGATTATAAAAAAACGACTCAACCAGGATTTCCTAACACTTCCTTTATTTCCGTCCTGACCAACAATTGCGTGCGTTTAGCTAAATCTTAAATGCCTGCTGGCTATACCTTGCGTGTAAGCATTTGAGTAAAGGCGTGAGTATGGTGATGCACGAGACTATTCGGCCCAGAGTAAAATATGTCATCGGTCCTGATGGAAGCCCGCTAACGATTGCGGATTTGCCCCCTACGTCAACAAAGCGCTGGGTGATCCGTCGCAAGGCTGAAGTCGTCGCCGCCGTTCGAGGCGGTCTTCTGTCGCTTGACGAGGCCTGCACGCGCTACACGCTCACAGTCGATGAATTCTTGAGTTGGCAAACCTCAATTGACCAACATGGCCTCGCTGGATTGCGCACAACCCGCATTCAACAATACCGACTTTAAAATCTTTTTTCTCAATGAAAAAAAGGCCCAAACAAAGCTGGGCCTTTTTTTATTTTTTGCTTTAGCTCACCTATAAGGATTTTATTTTATCGACCAGTTTTCTGCGCTCAAATAAGATAACAACCACAAGCGCCGCCAATAATGGAATGATAAGATAAAAAAGCCGCCAGACCAATAAAGCGGCCAAGACTTTAAAGCGCGGCACTTCTGGCATCAAATTAATAAACAAAAGTTCAAAGACGCCGAGACCTCCCGGCGCATGAGAAACGAGCGCCGCCGAGAAAGATAAGAGAAAAGCGCCAAGCACGGCAATATAGCCTGGGTTGCCAATTTCTGGCAGGGCAAAATAAATGATGCCCGCCGCGCCTATTAATTCTGCTGGCGCAGCAAATAATTGACGAACCATAATTTCTGGTCTGGGATATTGAATCTCAAAACGCCCCCAGCGAAACGGCGGGAGATGCATGAGTGAGGCGGCGACATAAACCCCGACAAATCCGAGACAAGAAAGGCCAACGATACGCGCGGTTGCGGGATGTGTGATCAGATCTGGTAAAAACCCAGATAATCGCTGCATCATGCTTGGATCATAGGTGAGCAGCACGCCGCCAAGCAAAACATTGCCGAAGGCGAAAGTATAAGAACATAATAAAACAAGGCCAGCGACCTGAGCTGCGGTCAAGCCTTTGGTCGAATAAGCGCGATAGCGCACCATTGCGCCGGAAAAAACGCTCGCGCCAATATTATGCGACAAAGCATAAGTCGTAAAAGAACAGAGTGAAATAAAAACCCATGAAATATGTCTTACGCCAAGATGCAAAAGCGCGATTTGATCATACCAAGCAAGAGCGGCATAGGCCAGCAGCGTGCTCAGTCCGGCAAGGAGATAGTGCGAGAACGGAATGGCTTTAAGATTTGCCCAAACTTCCGCGCCAACCGACTCACCTTGAAATTCGTGATAAAGTAAGGAGAAGGAGGCCACGACTGCGGTAAAACCGATTATCGGCCAGAATAATTCAGCCAGTTTTCTCATAAACCCCGCCGCGTAAAATTTTCAACCAACAAAAATCTCTTTGCGCCCTAGAATCTCTTTAACCCCTAGTTAGCGCTCTTTCTCACATCCCTCACTCGCATGAGGACGGTGACAGGGCAAGCAGGCGGTGAATGGCCTTCGCGCGCAGCATGCTCGATCTCGCCTTAACGCCTTGAAAGAACGCCACCCCTGCTTTCCTATCAACGCAATAAGACATTCTCATTTATCTGGCGGCTTTCTCGGGCTTTACAAGCTTACCGATCGGCAAAACTAACGATTGGGCGCAATGGCGTCGACTTAATTACCTTATTTAGCTCGTGACCTTGACCAATACACGGCAAGCTTTGTGAATAGGACGAGAAACCAAAACTAAAATATCACCTAATCAAGCGATGATTTTGCTTCAAACCATTTATCGAGCGCAAGATCGTCCTCGATTTTTGGCATAACCCAATCACCCTCAGAGCCATCTAAAAAATGTCTCTTTTTCCAAAATGGCGCTCTTGTTTTGAGATAATCCATGATGAACTGGGCGCTCGCAAAAGCCGCCTCTCTATGTGCGGCGACAACAAGCGTCAGGACAATCTGTGCGCCGGGCTCTATCCGCCCATAGCGATGAATGATTGTCGCTCCTAGGATTGGCCAACGCTGGCTGGCCTGTTTTGCGACAGCTGTAATCTCAGCTTCCGCCATACCAGGATAATGCTCAAGTTCAAGGGCTGAAAGGGGTGGTTCTTCATCCCGACACAGACCGATAAAGCTGATAATCGCGCCAATATCTCTGCGATCAGAGAGGAGACGTTTTTCTTCTTCTTGAGCGCTAAAATCTTCCAATTGAACGCTCACCTTGAGCGCTACCATTCTTTAACCGCCTGTCATGGGAGGAAAGAAAGCAATTTCCTGCGCTGAAGCAATGAGAGAGTGCGCAGAAGCATGGCGCTTATCAACTGCAGCGCGAATGGAGTGACGATTTTCAAAAGCGAGCGCGTAACCCTCTCCCCGCGAAACGAGCCAATCGACGAGCTCAGCGACAGTCTTTACATTTTCAGGAAGAGAGAGCTCTTCCTCTGCGAGGCCGATCCGCTCTCTGACCCAGGCAAAATAAACGGCTTTCATCTCGCGTCATCGTCTCCAAAATGCACAATAGCCGCCTGGAGATAGTCAAAGCCGGTATAAAGCGTCAGGATCGCAGCAACCCATAAGAGCGCAGCGCCTATTTTAATCGTGCCAGGTAAAACAGCTTCTCCTGCAGGACCTGCAATAAAAAATCCAAGCGCGAAGAGCTGCGCAACTGTTTTCCATTTTGCGATTGAGGAAACTGGCAAATGAACTTTGAGTTCGGCAAGATATTCTCTTAAACCAGAAACCAGTATTTCGCGGCAAAGGATGATGATCGCCGCCCAAATTGTCCAGCCACTCAAGGTTCGGTCTGAAACAACGACAAGCAAAGTCGCGGCAACGAGCAATTTATCAGCAATTGGATCAAGCATACGGCCAATAGGCGATTGTTGCTGCCAAATCCGCGCCAAATAGCCATCAAGGAAATCTGTAATCGCTGCGGCTGTATAAATACCTAAAGCCGCCCATCGCGCCCAATGATCCGTCGTCCAGAGCAATAGGCCGGCGACTACCGGCACTGCGACGCAACGGCCATAGGTCAACAAGTTCGGCAAGGCCAAAGCTTGTGAGCGCGTTTTCGACGAAATAGCCGTTTCAATCATGATGTATAGGGAATAGATGGGTCTTAATCTTTGTCAATAGAAACCCCTGCTTTCTCCCCGCGTCAATGGGCTCAGGGCTCTTTTGCGGCGCAGCAATCACCCCTCTCCGTCGATCGACAATTTACCGGGTCCGGAGAAGCAAAAGTAGAGGAAGAGAAAAGAATAAAGCGCCGCCAACTCGCCCTTATTTAAAATCGGCCAGAAAGCGCTTCCGGCGTGAAACCAAAAATATGCAAAAGCCATTTCTCCTGACAGGATGAATGCGACGAGACGCGTTTTCCACCCCAGCAAGAAAAGCGCGCCGCCAATAAGCTCTAACACTCCCCCAACGCCCAACAGTGAGATCAGCTGCAAACCATCAAACATCGCAACATGCGGATAGCCGAATAATTTCGCTGCGCCATGCTGTATAAACAGTACAGCCGTTGCAATCCTTAATACGGCCAAAGCATAAGGTCTGTAAGTTGGCAATCGGGAGGATATGCTCATTTAAAAAGCCTCGTTAGATAATTTCAGCAATTTCATCAAAATCAAATCTTGGAGCGCGGGGATAAAGCTGAGCGGGATCCCCATAGCCAATATTCATCAGGAAATTTGATTTAATTTGTGTGCGTGCGAAAAATTCCGCGTCGACCCTATCCTTATCAAAACCACTCATTGGCCCAACATCCAGCCCCAAAGCTCTCAGCGCAATGAGAAAATAAGCAGCTTGCAACGTGCTATTGCGAAAAGCTGTTTCAAAAATTAAAGGCTCATTGCCGAGAAACCAAGATCTCGCGTCAGTTGCTGGATAAAGGCGCGGGAGATGCTCAGCAAAATCTAGATCATAGGCCAAAATGGCTGTAACCGGCGCCGAAAGCGTCTTTTGCAAATTACCGGGCGCAAGCGCTGGTTGTAATCGCGCTTTAGCTTCATGAGATTTTATAAAAAGAATTCGCAATGGCGAACAATTTGCGCTGGTTGGACCCCATTTTGCGATTTCAACAGCCCTTTTGAGCAATGACTCTGGAACTGCTCGATCCAGCCAGCCATTATGCGTTCGAGCGTTGGTGAAGATCTGAGCTGCAACAGTTTCAAAAATCGCGTCTGTGATCATTGTTGTGCTCCAATGATTATTAAAAATGTTACGATTACTGTTTTTCTTGCCCTAGACTCAAACGCAATCGCCGCGCTTGGGCTTGCAGTTCTGGGTTCGCGGAAAGAAAAGTTAAGGCCTTCTCATAAGCCTCAAGAGCTTTTTGCCGATCTCCAAGAGCCTCGTATAAACTGCCCTGGAATTCCAAAGCGTCAAACCGGCGCGGCTCGAGTAAAAGCGCCTTGTCTAGATCCGAGATGGCCGCCTTAAGTTCATCCGGCCTCTCATTTTGCGCCACTCTCAACCGAGCGCGATAGACAAAAGCCTCTGACCACTGAGATTCAAGGCCCACCACATCGTCAGCCAATTTGCGCGCCAGATCCGCTTGGCCGATTTTAGCTGCATATGCGGAGCGAGACAGCAACAGCAACGCCGTATCAGAAGTCGATGCCGCCCATAGTTTTAAAATAGCGCTCGCTAAAAGACTTTGCTCGCGGGGCTCCGACGTTTGCGCTAATCTTTTAAAGAGCCGCGCCGTATTATCTTGAGAATCGGCATTTTTATGGCGCGCCACAAATTCGCCCTGATCTCTTATCTCACGCGAGGCATTAAACAAATCTTGTTGGTTGTCTGCACGCGCGTTGGAAAAATCAATCAAATTGAGAAAAGCGCAAATAAAAAGGAAATTTAACTGAGATTGACTACTTG
>OMIO01000140.1 GCA_900299115.1 Methylocystaceae bacterium
GATTTGACCGCCTGTGAAGAAGCGCTCGCTGGATGAACTCTGTTCTTTGGGGCCTGCCGGATAGTCAATCTTTGGGCCGAGGGCAGTGTTTTGCTGAGCAGAGGACGCGAACGACTGATTGTTCTCGCCAGAGGAGGCTGTCGCGGTTGAACTAGCTGAGGCAGGGCCGTTTGGCGCCGGGACAATGACCCGGGAGGCGGGAGCCCGAGTATCTTGCAGAGGTCTCGCTGGAGGCTTGATATTTCGGTCAGTTGATTTGTGACGTTGGCCGATATCAATCGTTGGCAGGGCGGTTTGGGCAAACGATAATGCATTACAGCTCAGCAAAGCTGTAATGGCTAAGGTCAACCTTAATGTAAACTTGGTCGTCATGTCCGCCCATGAATGTTATAATATTACATCCTAAGGAAGGATAGGAGTCAATTGCCTGTATGCTTTGCTGGAGAATGAGTTTGTAACTGTTGCTGAAATGTATCAGCTGAAAGCCACACAATTTATCCATTATTCAGATGAGCCAGAGCCTACGCTTAGAAAACAAAAAATGTCTCAAATCATCTGATGACGGACATAAGATGACTGGTCATAGATATCGATAACGAGATACACTTATACTGGGCAAGGGCGTGAGATCCGAGAAGAAACAAACCCGATCAAATAAGCGCGTCCATACGCAAGCCTGTTCATAAACGGCTTCTTCGTTTCCCTGGCCTTTGCTAGCTATAACTAAATACCGCGGTAATCGTCATATCCTGTTAATCCACTATGATAAGGCGCTAATATGAAACATTCTGCAGCATTATCCGTCCTCACTATTGTTTCGTCACTGTGTTTAACGCTTCCATTGAAGTCAGATCCCTTTAGCGATGTAAATGCTAAATATGATACGGGTGTAAAAAAGAGCAATGATCCCCGAATAAGTGAATTCATGAACTCTGAGGCAGAGCATCTGAGCAAGGAGTTTCCATATAGAATTAATCTGTTCAGCCAAGGACAAATCGCCAAAAATAACGCAGGCGTTCGGGCCTCAGAAAACGCAAATCAGCTTAAGGGAAATTCATCTGGCCTCGTTTTCTTCTATGAATTAGTGCCTAGCGCGATGCGCGTTCCACATTGGCATTCAAATGCGAATGAAATTGGAACCGTTTTTTCCGGTAAAATACGCGTCACAATATGGAAAGGTACGGGGACGCCAGTTGTCTATACGGTCAATAAGGATCAGACTTGGATAATCCCGAAAGCCACCCTGCATACACTTGAAAATATTGGTGATGAAAAAACCGAGTTTCTCGTTGCGTATGATACGCCTATCGCGGCAGATCGCGATTTTGTGACAGCATGGGCCTCATTGCCTGATGCGATATTAGCCAGATCTGTTGGCTTAGCTGTCAGTGATATTGAACATATCAAAAAGACCACTTCTAATCGGTTAAGTAAATTCGAGCCAAATTTGAAGCCCGATGGGAAAAGAGTAGCAAATCCGTTGAGCAATGATATGAACGCAATTGCGCCGTTATTTCAATCTGCGAATGGTAACATTACTCGTTTAGACGCTAAGGTGAATCCGTTGCTCAATGAAATGATGCTACAGCGGACGGTTTTGAAGCCTGGTGCGATACGTATTCCTCATTGGTATACCAGCGGGAATGTTCTGCTCTATGTAGCAGATGGCCTCGGTTATATGACAATGATGGATGATGATGGGCATCCATATCGAGCGACTGTGTCTCGCGGCGACCTGATCTCTGTGCCTGAGGGCAACTTCCATGGTTTGTTAAATATTGGTTCAGAGGATCTCAAGTTCTATGAGGTCTTTAACAATGCCAAGGCGCCAAATGAAATCACGCTGATGAATGGTGCTAAGAACATGGGCGCTGATGTTATCAGAGGCACAACAAGCATCAGCAAAGAAGCATCAGAAAAGATCATGAAAACCCCGCTGATTTCATACATCGAGCGATTCTGATTGATATTCAGATGAGAGAGTGGAGCGGCGAAACGTTAGCTAATTTGCCGCTCCAATTACACGCCTGTCTGGCGATGAATATGCCCTTTAATCGCCAATTTAATGTATTTCCTATATTCATATGTGGCCGTTTTGAAATTTGTTTTCTTAAATAGATATTCAAGGTCTATTCAAAATAATTACCATCAAATTTGCCGTGTCTGGTAAATTTCTATTTTCTGATTACCAGCAAATGTTATTCCAGCCGCTACTATTTTTCCATTTCTTAAAGCATTCATTATTCATCTCAAGCACGAGTGGAATGGTCTGATCTGGGGTTTGGCCTGTGATTAGACCCTGTTGATTGATCCAGGTTCCTTGCCAGGGAATCGTTACGTTAAGAGATGCAGAAACAGCTTTCCCCGAATTTGTTATAGCCGGAGTTGAAATCACTGGATCCGGCCCAAAAATCCATGTCGATGAATTTCCAGACTTAGTCCATCCAGCAGTAACAAGCCATGCTTGTCCGAGTGTAGCGGCTATATATGGATAGAAGGGAACCCCTGCTGGTTGAGAAACCTTGAAAAGCTTAGGGTCAATTTCAACGCGTAGATCGTTGGAAACTTGCCCAGGCGCGGCAATGATATCTGCGCGCATTGCTGAAAGAACACCAAATGTCTCTGGGATAATAGCTTCCTCCGCAAGAAGAAGACCTATCCTGCCA
>OMIO01000141.1 GCA_900299115.1 Methylocystaceae bacterium
CGACAGGAGAGCGCATAAATTGGACCGCCTTCAAGACCCCTTCGCGTGATTATAAGATCTCCACGCCCACTTGCTCCCGCACACCAAACCCGCACATTTTTAATGGGCTTTGCTTCATTAGATTGGCGGAAAAGCGCGCCCCACTCAATTAATGCGCCGCAATTTGCCGCGCGCATAGGCGCGAGCGAGAGACCGTGACGCTCAAGAAGCTTTGTCCAAGCGCCGTCTGAACCAAGTTTTGGCCAGGAGGCTCCTCCTAACGCCAAGATCACAGCGTCAGCTGCTAAGTGGAGATCCTCACCATCGCCCTGCTTGAATTGAAGCATGCCTTCTGGAGAAAATCCCATAAATTTGTGACGCATTGCGAATGTTACGCCAAGCTGCCTCAGTCGTATCAGCCAGGCGCGCAACAAAGGAGAGGCCTTAAAACTAGAAGGAAAAACACGTCCGCTACTGCCAATAAAGGTCGCTTCTCCCAAATCAGCGCAAAAATCACGTAAAGCTTGCGGCGGCCAGACTCGAATAAACTGCGCCAACTGATCAGAAGCTGAACCATAGCGCTTCAGAAAAGTCTCAAGATCTTCACTATGCGTAATATTCAGTCCGCCGCGCCCAGCCATTAAAAATTTACGCGCGGGAGTTGGCTTATGATCATAAATCCGGACTTCAGCGCCAGCGCGCGCAAGAATTTCAGCGGCAAATAGCCCTGCAGGCCCAGCGCCAATGACTGCGCAGAAAGGTTTTTTTGTCTGCTCGATGATCACAGCGCCCAAGTCATTTTAAATTTTTGAAGACGGCAGATAAGAGACAAAGCTATCAAATATTTATTGTGATAGATTACACAATCAATCAACGCTAACATATAGCCGGGCTCGACCAAAGAAGACAGGTATGCAGGATAAGGGAAGCGGTGAGGAAAAAGAGGGCGCTCAATTTAGCTTTCGCGTTGACCCAGGGTCGACTGGCGTAAGGCTAGACCGCTTTCTTGCTGAACAACCAGAAATTCTTCAAGCGCATCTTTCACGCACGCGCTTAAAAAACCTCATTGAAACTGACTGCGTCACACTTTCTGGCCAGCCTCTGAAAACACCAGCACATCGACTAACGCTTGGTTCTGTCGTGACGCTTTATCTCCCGCCGCCTGAGCCCGCGACGCCTCAGGGCGAAAACATAGCGCTCGAGATCATCTATGAGGACGACGCATTAATCGTCATCAATAAACCTGCTGGTCTCGTCGTTCACCCTGCAAGCGGACATGAAACTGGGACATTAGTGAATGCGCTCATAGCCCATTGCGGCGATAGCCTATCTGGTGTTGGCGGCGTTAAAAAACCAGGCATTGTCCATCGAATTGATAAGGATACGACTGGACTGCTGGTGATTGCAAAAACAGACGCAGCTCATCATGGTCTCGCGAAACTTTTTGCTGATCATGGCCGAAACCTACCCCTAACGCGGGAATATATCGCCTTTGTTTGGGGGGCGCCGGATCGCTTACACGGCACAATAGAAACTGCACTTGGACGTCACGCAATCCAAAGAGAAAAAATGGCGGTCGTCTCACACGAACGCGGCCGAGAGGCCATCACACATTGGGAAAAACGCGCAGATTACGGTGTGGCTTCTCTTATTTCTTGCCGATTAGAAACGGGACGCACGCATCAGATACGCGTTCATATGGCGCATATCGGCCATCCATTAATTGGCGACACCACCTATGGCGCCGGCTTCAAAACAAAAATCAGCAAACTTCCTGAAGAGGCGCGCACCGCCGTTCTAAAATTAGGAAGACAAGCCCTTCATGCCGCCACCCTCGGCTTTCAACATCCTGTGACAGGCGAAGAAATGATCTTCGAAAGCGCATTGCCTCAAGATTTAATCACATTAAAAAAGGCGCTCGAGGCAATGCCCTCGAGCGCCTAGATTTAACCTGAAAGTTTCTATTGCTATACTAAAATCACGCCACGAGAGCGGCCTTTCCTTTACCTGATTTTTTACGTTCATTTGGGTCAAGGATTGATTTGCGCAAACGAATTGACTTTGGCGTCACTTCAACGAACTCATCATCTTCAATATAGGCAAGCGCTTTTTCGAGTGTCATTTTTATTGGGGGCGTAAGACGGACTGCTTCATCCTTACCAGCTGCGCGAATATTGGTGAGTTGCTTACCCTTCAGCACATTAATCTCTAGATCATTATCGCGCGTATGCTCGCCTACAATCATTCCACGATAAACTTTCCAACCTGGCTCAATCATCATTGGGCCGCGATCTTCAAGTTTCCACATGGCGTAAGCCACGGCCTCACCGGAATCATTTGAAATCAACACGCCATTTCTGCGTCCCTGGATATCGCCTTTATAGGAAGCATAATCATGAAACAGACGGTTCATGATTGCGGTGCCGCGCGTATCCGTTAGCAATTCGCCTTGATATCCAATCAGTCCACGCGTGGGGGCATGAAAAACAAGGCGCAAGCGATTGCCGCCTGAGGGGCGCATCTCAATCATTTCAGCCTTACGTTCAGACATTTTCTGAACAACGACGCCAGAATGTTCTTCATCAACGTCGATGACGACTTCTTCGATCGGCTCTAGAATCTCGCCCGACTCGTCTTTTTTAAATACAACCTTTGGACGCGACACGCCTAATTCAAAACCCTCGCGACGCATGGTTTCAATCAAAATCGCAAGTTGTAACTCGCCACGCCCCGAAACAATAAAGGCATCGCCCAATGGCGCATCTTCAACGCGTAAGGCCACATTCCCTTCGGCCTCTTTAAAAAGACGCGCGCGGATCATGCGGCTTGTCACCTTGTCGCCTTCGGTGCCTGCAAGCGGACTGTCATTGACAAGGAATGTCATCGACAATGTCGGCGGATCGATCGGCTGCGCTTGAAGCGGCTCGGTCATCTCCATTGCGCAAAGCGTGTCAGCCACATTGAATTTCTCAAGGCCCGCAATGGCGATGATATCGCCTGCTTCAGCTTCATCGATTGGCTGACGCTCAATACCGCGAAAAGCCAAAATTTTAGATACCCGCCCCTGCTCAACAACTTTTCCGTTGCGATCAAGAACCTTCACTGGCTGATTGGGTTTAACGCTACCTGAAAATACGCGGCCCGTGATGATGCGGCCAAGATAAGGATTGGCTTCCAGTAAGGTTCCAAGCAAGCGAAAGCCACCTTCTTCAACTTTTGGCTCTGGAACATGCTTGACGACAAGATCAAAGAGCGGCGCAAAATCAACGTTCGGGCCTTCTGGCTCTTCCGCCATCCAGCCTTGTTTTGCCGAACCATAAATAATAGGAAAATCTAATTGCTCATCTGTCGCGTCAAGGGCTGCAAAGAGATCAAAGACTTCATTGACGACTTCTGACACGCGCGCGTCAGGCTTATCGACCTTATTGATACAGACAATTGGCTTGAGACCAATTTTAAGCGCTTTGCCAACCACAAATTTTGTTTGCGGCATTGGACCCTCTGCCGCATCAACGAGCACAATTGCGCCGTCAACCATAGAGAGAATACGCTCAACCTCTCCGCCGAAATCCGCGTGGCCAGGGGTATCGACAATATTGATGCGAACATCTTTCCAAACAACCGAAGTCGCCTTCGCCAAAATGGTGATGCCGCGTTCTTTTTCGAGATCGTTAGAGTCCATCACGCGCTCAGCAACGCGCTGATTTTCACGAAACGCGCCCGATTGCTGGAGCAAGCGATCGACCAAAGTGGTCTTGCCGTGATCGACGTGGGCGATAATAGCGATATTGCGCAGTTTCATTGGAGATTGTTCTCGAGGAAAGATGTCGGGACGCCGGCGCGCCCCATCATAGGGGCGGCCGCAAGCGACAATTTATGTTGCGATGCGGCGTCTTTAGACCAAGATGAGGAAATTTGGAACCAAAATCGGCGCAAATGCGCGGTTTAGTCGCCCAAACACCGCTCACAGCGCCCGGCAATCTCAATAACGCGGGTCCTGGCGGTAAAGCCTGCTTTTCCAGCGAGAGAGGCTAATTCTCGCCCCAGCGCGGCGGAAGTCGCTTCTTTAACCTCGCCACATTGTTCACAAATGAGGAAAACCACAGGCTCCTCAGCGCCATGCCGATGGCCACAGACAACAAAGGCGTTCTTTGATTCGAGGCGATGCGCAAGACCATGATCCAGGAGGAACCCTAGCGCCCGATACACCGAAATGGGCGCGGGCCGCTTCCCATCCTCCGACACCATCAAATCCATTAATTCATAAGCGCCAACCGGCCGGTTCGCTTTAGTCAAAATATCCAAGGCGCGCCGACGCGCCGGCGTGAGACCAGGAATTTGGCGCTCGGCCGCCTCACAAGAGCTCGAATGATCGTTCATTTTCTCTGTTTAGCTTCAAAAGCTCAAAAAAACGAGCCATCCCCGCCTGGCTTGCGCTGGCGCCCCAGGCGCCTATAGTCCCGCGCGAAAATCATGTCTTAATCGAGCCTCACATGACCTTGCCCAAAAAAGAAATCAAACGCGTTGTTCTCGCCTACTCCGGAGGGCTTGATACCTCCATAATCTTGAAATGGCTGCAAACCAATTACGGCGCTGAAGTGATTACCTTCACCGCCGATCTAGGTCAGGGAGAAGAATTATCGCCAGCGCGCGAAAAGGCCTTGTTACTTGGCGTGAAAAAAGAAAATATTTTTATTGAGGATCTGCGCGAAGAATTTGTCCGCGATTATGTCTTTCCAATGTTTCGCGCTAATGCGCAGTATGAGGGTCTCTATCTTTTAGGCACCTCAATCGCGCGTCCTTTGATTGCAAAAAAACAAATTGAAATTGCCCGCAAAATGGGGGCCGACGCTGTTTGCCACGGGGCCACAGGCAAAGGGAATGATCAAGTAAGGTTTGAATTAGGATATTACGCGTTAGAACCAGACATTACTGTGATTGCGCCTTGGCGAGAGTGGAGCTTTGTATCGCGCAGCGATCTCATCGCCTTTGCAGAGGCGCATCAAATTCCGATTTCTAAAGACAAACGCGGCGAAGCTCCATTTTCAACAGACGCAAATTTGCTCCACACCTCGTCTGAAGGAAAAGTATTAGAAGATCCTGCGCAAGAAACGCCAGATTATGTTTATTCGCGCACGGGTGATCCTGAAAACGCGCCTGACCAGGCGCAATATATAACGATCGATTTCGAAGCTGGCGACGCCACTGCAATTGATGGCGTAAAAAGCTCGCCTGCAACCTTATTGGCTAAACTCAATGAGCTTGGTCGCAAGCATGGCATTGGGCGACTGGATCTTGTTGAAAATCGATTTGTCGGCATGAAATCTCGCGGCATGTATGAAACGCCTGGAGGAGCCATTCTTCTTGTTGCGCACCGCGGCATTGAAAGCCTCACGCTCGATCGCGGAGCGGCGCATTTAAAAGATGAACTCATGCCGCGTTACGCTGAACTCATTTATAATGGCTTCTGGTTTTCTCCCGAACGCGAGATGTTGCAGGCTTTGATCGATAAAAGCCAGGAACATGTCACCGGCCAAGTGCGCCTAAAACTCTACAAGGGGAATGCGACGCTAGTGGGACGTGAAAGCCCCTGGTCGCTTTATGATCAAGAACTCGTTACCTTTGAAGAAGGCGGCGCTTACGACCAGAGAGACGCTGAAGGATTCATCAAGCTAAACGCCTTGCGTCTGCGCACACTGGCGAAACGCGCCGCGCGCGGCGCCAAAAAACTATAAAAAATAAGTCATTTATCTCGCCATCAAAACTGAGCCCAGGGGTATCTCTCAATCAAACGCAAATTTTATCTTCTGAAGGTTTAGAGAGCCACTTGGGATAGAAGACTTGGGATAGAAGGCTTGAAATAGAAACAAAGAGACGCATAAGGAGAGGCTGAGAAACTTCTTCATGTCCCTTTTATCAAGGCATTCACATCTCATTCAGCTTTCATGCAAAATAATTTCAAGTTGATCAAAATGAGTGACTTAAAAAATGAAGGTCAGTTGAGCCAGCGCATCTTCCTCTTAGCCATTATTCTTCTATGCGCAACGGAACGAGCTTTTGCGCAAAAGCCTGGCGTGCACTGCTTTTCCACCCAAGAAAGTCGATTAAAGATCGACGAACAGCATCTTGCTAACCCCTTCGCCAGCATGCGCAACGCCAAGGAGCGCCATAAGGGCGAGCCGTTAACGACGCGCTTATGCCAGCGCGGGGATGATTTCCTCTATGAGATCCGTCTCCTGCGATCGGATGGACATATTGAGAAGTTATTCTTTGACGCAACAACGGGTCATCAACGCCAAATAGAGGAACAAGAATAATCTCGCGCCGCAGCGCCTCGATCATAAGCGCCGGAAAAAAACAGCAGTAAGTCTCACATTGGGAGAAGAGAGTTGCGACTACTCGTCATAGAGGACGATAAAGATCTCAATCGTCAAATTACTGCCGCATTAGAACAGGCCAGCTACGCTGTAGACCGCGCATATGA
>OMIO01000142.1 GCA_900299115.1 Methylocystaceae bacterium
CGCTTCCTGAACGCCGATGGGCGTCAGATCCGGATCACGCCAGCCGGTAAAGCGCTTTTGCTGGTTCCATTCACTTTGACCATGCCGAACAAGCGCCAGTGTGCGTGACATTGAATGATCCTGTGATGCGGGCGATGCTTGCGCCGAAAACTACAAGCCATACGCCTTTCAGTAATTGTTTAAGTCAGTTTTCCTGGCAAATTTCACGTGCGCGCATATCGGCCTGCTGGCCCTTGTAGGAAATACGGAGAATACCCCACTCGCTCACACCGTCCTGAAATCCCTCAGGGGTCTGTTTCAGCACGCCTGAATTGACCTGAAAGAATATTGTGAGGTCCTGACCCGTCCAGGTTTTGGCCTTGCGCGTCAGAGCGGTAAGTTTGACCGGAAATATTTTTCCTGTGATTTTTACCTTTGTATCGATCAGATAGCGGCCGTTTGTTCCGACGATGCCGCATCCAATCCCCCCATCCGCTTCGGTTTCGCCGAGCGGCTCCAGATAGGCGATGCTGTTTGGTTGCGTTTGCGCTGCAGCGGCGACGTAAAGCGCCGCGGAAAATGTCGCCGCAAGGAATGTTCGCGCCAAAAGGGACATTGTCGGGCCTCGAAAGTGATGTCGGGCGCATCCAGAATGGGCCGACAATATAAATTGAAGGCGACAGATTATTAAAAACGCAAGAAATTACAAGAGCAAAGCCATAATTGTTTCTGGCGCGTCGACAAATGAGAGGATATAAATCGCTATTCGTTTTGATCTGTCTGTGTAAAGTCGCAGAAGAAACTCTTCCATCCAAAACATCAAAGTGACCCGGCCCATGATTACACGACGTCGCCTCATTCAAAGCGCTGCAGCACTCGCTGCTGTCAGGCCAGAGTTTTTGCGGGCGCAAGAAGTGGAGCGAACCATTTTAAAGCTCCAGAGACGAACATTGGAAGTTAACGGAAAGGCCGCATCTGTCTACGCCATTCGGCAACCGAATGGCCAAGAGGGGCTGTCGATGGAGTTTGGCGCGCCTTTCAATGTTCGCGTCGTGAATGAATTGAATGAGCCAAGCTTGATCCATTGGCATGGTTTGACACCGCCATCTCAACAGGACGGCGTGCCCGGGCTTTCTGGTCCCGCGATCCCCGCCGGCGCCACCGCTGATTATAATTTCCCTCAGACATTTGGCGGCACATACTGGATGCATTCTCATTACGGGCTTCAGGAGCAGCAGCTGCTGACGGCGCCTCTGATTATTCGCTATCCGAAAAAATATCGTGAATTTCAGGAAGTCGTGGTCATGCTTTCCGACTTCAGCTTCACCTCTCCACAAGAAATTTATGCGTCACTTACAAAAAACAGAAATCAAAAAGCCGCTGGCGGAGATGCCGGAAAAGACATGAATATGGAAATGCCGATGGGGCATGATCATATGATGATGGATCATGATGAAGCCCATGAGTCGATTAAAGATCAGGGTCACGCTATGTCTATGGAGCATAGCGGCATGGATATGGGCGAAGGAGGTGATGCGCATTCTATGGCGGACCTCAACGATGTTGCCTATGACGCCTTCCTTGCCAATAATCGCACCCTTGCCGATCCGGAAGTGATCGCCGTTGAAAAGGGCGGCCGTATTTTGATGCGCCTGATTAATGGCGCAACGATGAGCAATTTTCATGTCAATCTTGGCGAATCAGAGGGTGTTCTGGTTGCCGTCGATGGTCAGGAAATTTTACCTGTCAGAAGTCGATCGTTCCCAATCGCAACAGGTCAGCGACTGGACATTTTGCTGGATCTTCCTGCGCAGACAGTTGCGTCCCCGATATTTTTTCAGCTTGAAGGGGATCGCAAGCGTACGGGCGTTGTGCTTGCGCCGCCCGGCGCAACCATCGAGCGATATCCAGAAACGGCGTCCGGTATTGCGCCAGCTTTGACTATGGAGCTTGAAGGCAGGTTACAGGCCGCGTGGCCGCTGGCGTCACGATCAGCGGACCGACGGTATAAGCTTGATCTGACGGGCGATATGGCCAGCTATATCTGGTCAATCAATAATATTGTCTGGAATGAATCAACGCCGCCTTTCTCGATCGCAAGGGGCGAGCGGGTCGAACTGGAGCTGACAAACAAAACGATGATGGCGCATCCCATGCATTTGCATGGCCACCGCTTTCAGGTTGTTGAGATTGATGGCCGTCGTTTTTCAGGCGCAGTGCGCGACACCATTCACATCCCGCCGGGCAAGCGGGCGGTTGTGGCCTTTGATGCTGATAATCCCGGGCATTGGGCTTTCCATTGTCATCTCGCCTATCATATGCATGCGGGGATGTTCGCAACATTTCGGTATAGTTGATCATTTCTCTTCAGCGCGAAGTGCAGGATATTCATTGATATAGAACTTAGCCTGCGCGCTCTTTCAGTAAATCGACGCTAAAATTAAAGCGCATGAAAAGTCTCGAGGGAAACAGATGAGGTTGGAGCAATTACTGATCCAGTTGGCGCGAATGGAGCATAAGATTGTTGATTGCCTGCCACTGCAGCAAAATACTGATTTCAGCGGGAAATGGAAAAATGAATATGGCTCATTCATGGAATTGCAAATAAGCGGATCAGATGTTCGGGGGACCTATACAAGCTTGGTCAGTGATACGGGTGCGCCGATCGGTGGATCGATTATAGGATATCAGGCCGGGAGCGTAATCTCTTTCACGGTTTTATGGCCGTCAAATCCGGC
>OMIO01000143.1 GCA_900299115.1 Methylocystaceae bacterium
AAAATACCCTGGCTGCCGCGCAAGATTTGCATCAGCGCGCTGCGCGGCCCAATCTTTTCATTAAAATTCCAGGCACGCCAGCTGGGTTGCCTGCGATTGAAGAGGCTATCTTTGCTGGCATTCCGGTCAATGTCACGCTCTTATTCTCTTGCGCACAATATGTCGCCGCGGCAGAAGCCTATTTGCGGGGAATAGAACGTCGTGTGGCTGCAGGCTTAAACCCAGCCGTTGGATCTGTCGCTTCACTCTTTATCAGTCGATGGGATGTCGCTGTCGCAGGTAAAGTTGGAGCAGATTTGACCAATCAATTGGGTATTGCCGTCGCAAAACAAAGCTACCGCGCTTATCAAGACCTCTTGAGCTCGGAGCGTTTCCAGCGATTAGCCAATGTAGGCGCTCAGGCGCAGCGCTTGCTTTATGCAAGCACGGGAACAAAAGATCCAAAGGCGTCAGACACGTTATATATACAAGCTCTCGCTGCGCCTTACACTGTCAATACGATGCCGGAAAACACGCTTTTGGCTTTTGCTGATCATGGCAAAGTTACAGGCGCATTAACGCCAGATGGCGGCGATTACCAAAGCGTTTTAACGAACTTTAAGAAAGCTGGCGTTGATCTTGATGCGCTCGCGCTTAAGCTCCAACAAGAAGGCGCGGACTCTTTTGTTAAGTCCTGGGATGATCTCATTGGCTGTATTGAAGCTAAATTGACAGAGCTACGTAAGGGATAAATGGAATGACGACTTTGCCTATAAGCGCGCCTTTGCGTCAGCGTCCCGCCTGGGCGCAATTAGAGGCGCATTTTCAAAAACTAAAATCCCTTCACTTAAAACAATTATTTGCTCAAGACCCCAAAAGAGGCGAAAAATTCGCTGTTGAAGCAGCTGGAATTTATCTCGATTATTCTAAAAACCGCATCACGGATGAAACGCTAGGTCTCTTGTTGCAGCTTGCGCAGGAGTCAGGACTACGCGCGCAGATTGACGCAATGTTTCGAGGCGATGCGATCAATATTTCCGAAAAACGCGCGGTGTTGCATACAGCATTGCGCGCGCCACGTGACGCTACAATCCTGCATGAAGGCCGTAACGTCGTTCCAGACGTGCACGCAGTGCTCGATCGCATGTCAGATTTTTCAAATCGCGTGCGCAGCGGTGACTGGAAAGGCCACTCAGGCAAGCGTATTCGGAATGTGATTAACATTGGCATCGGCGGCTCGGATCTTGGGCCTGTCATGGCCTATGAGGCGTTGAAACATTATAGCGATCGCGCAATGACCTTTCGCTTTGTGTCAAATGTTGATGGCACAGATTTTTGCGAAGCGGTCCGTGATCTCGATCCGGCGGAAACGCTGTTTATTGTTTCATCAAAGACCTTCACAACTTTGGAAACAATGGCCAACGCACAAAGCGCGCGCGCTTGGATGATGGCGCAGTTACAGGGCGACGAAGCTGGCATAGCAAAGCATTTCGTTGCGGTTTCAACCAATGCGGCGGAAGTAACAAAATTTGGCATTGATACAGCCAATATGTTTGGCTTCTGGGATTGGGTAGGCGGTCGTTATTCAATGGACTCCGCCATCGGCCTGTCCACAATGTTAGCAGTCGGACCAGAAAACTTTCGCGCTATGCTCGGGGGCTTCCATGAAATGGATGAGCATTTCCGCACCGCGCCTTTTGAGCGGAATTTGCCAGCGCTGATGGGCCTAATCTCGTTGTGGTATAATAATTTCTTTGGCGCGCAAACGGTTGCTGTTTTGCCCTATCAGCAATATCTCAAACGTTTTCCCGCCTATCTCCAGCAACTCACGATGGAGAGCAATGGCAAGCATGTGACGATTGAGGGCGCGCATGTTGATTATGATACAGGGCCAATTTATTGGGGTGAGCCTGGCACAAATGGCCAGCATTCCTTCTATCAATTGATCCATCAAGGAACGCGGTTGATTCCTTGCGATTTCATCGCCTTTGCGCGTAATCTCAATCCGCTTGGTCGACACCAAGATATGTTGGTTGCAAATGTTTTTGCGCAAACGGAAGCGTTGGCCTTTGGCAAAACAGTTGAAGAAGTAAAAGCGGAGGGCACCCCGGATTGGCTCGTGCCGCATCGATTGTTTGAAGGGAATCGACCGTCAAATACGCTTATGATGGACGCGTTAACGCCCGCCGCATTAGGCAAGCTTGTGGCTCTTTATGAACATAGCGTCTTCACTCAGGGCGTAATTTGGCAAATTGACTCTTTTGATCAATGGGGCGTTGAGCTTGGTAAAGTTCTCGCACAGCGCATCCTGCCACAGCTAGAAAGCGCAAGCGAGCCTAATTTAAATCATGATAGTTCAACGAATGCGCTCATTCAGCGCTATCGGAAACTCAAGACAACGTCCAAGGAGGGCTGACACGTGCAGTTAGGAATGATCGGCCTCGGTCGGATGGGCGCAAATATGGTGTCTCGCTTGCTCAAGGGCGGGCATAGTTGCGTAGTCTATGATAGTTCCGCGCAAGCCGTTGAGGCGCTTGCAAAGCAGGGCGCGGTGGGAACGACAACGCTTGCGGATCTTGCAAAAAATCTCACTAAGCCGCGCGCGATTTGGATGATGGTGCCAACCGGCGTTGTGGATAAGGTAATTGAAAATTTACAGCCCTTTCTTGAGCCGGGCGATATTTTGATCGATGGCGGCAATTCTTACTACATCGATGATATTCGACGTGCGAAAGAGCTAAATGCAAAAGGCGTGCATTATGTCGATGTCGGCACAAGCGGCGGCGTTTGGGGATTAGAGCGCGGCTATTGCATGATGATTGGCGGCAAAACGGATATTGTTCAGCATCTTGATCCAATTTTTGCCACCCTTGCGCCAGGACGCGGCGATATTGCGCGTACGCCAGGCCGAGAAAAAACCGGCGGCACTTCAGAGCTGGGCTATTTGCATTGTGGCCAGCATGGCGGGGGGCATTTTGTTAAGATGGTGCATAATGGCATCGAATATGGCGTGATGGCTGCTTACGCTGAGGGCCTGGGCATATTGAATGCAGCCAATGTCGGCAAGAAGGGCGGCGTCATTGACGCTGAAACAACGCCGCTTCGCGATCCAGAGCATTATTTGTATGATTTTAATTTGCCAGACATTACCGAAGTCTGGCGTCGCGGCAGTGTGATTGCATCCTGGCTGCTCGACCTCACCGCCTCGGCCTTAATAGAAGATCCGGGATTGAAAAAATTTGCTGGGCGCGTTTCCGATTCTGGCGAAGGTCGATGGACAATCAAAGCCGCTATTGATGAAGGCGTGCCCGCGCATGTTCTCTCTGCTGCGCTCTATGAGCGATTTAGTTCGCGCGGCGAAGCTGATTTCGCCAATAAGATTCTCTCCGCCATGAGATATGAATTTGGCGGCCATCTTGAGAAGAAAGCGGAGTCTTGAACCAATGAGTGTAGAGACCCCGTGGCCGCCATCGGATAAAATGAGCGCAGCAGAACTCGACCAGCTTGCGATTAATACAATTCGCACCTTGTCAATTGATGCAGTTGAACAAGCAAAGTCATGTCATCCTGGTACGCCTATGGCGTTGGCGCCGCTCGTCTACACGCTTTGGAACCGGGTCATGTCCTTTGACCCCGTGGATCCAATTTGGCCAAATCGCGATCGTTTCATTCTTTCTAATGGCCACGCATCCATGTTGTTGTGGTCGGTGTTATTTCTGACCAAAACCCGCGCTGTTAACGCTGATTATGAAATACTCGGTCAGCCTTCTGTGACGCTCGAGGATATTCGTCGATTTCGTCAAATCGACAGCAAGGCGCCAGGTCATCCAGAATATCATCTCGTTTCTGGCGTTGAAACGACAACCGGACCATTGGGGCAAGGCATTGCGACGAGCGTCGGGATGGCGATGGCGCGCAAATGGTTGGCAAGCCGCTACAACCAGCCTGGTTTTGAAATCTTTGATTATAATATCTACGCAGTGTGTGGCGATGGATGTTTAATGGAAGGCGTCGGCTCAGAAGCTGCCTCGCTCGCAGGACATCTTGAACTCGATAATCTGTGTTGGATCTACGACAATAATCACATCACGATTGAAGGAAAAACGCGCATCACCTTCACAGAAGATGTTGCAGCGCGATTCTTAGGATATCGTTGGAATGTGTTGCGCGTAGGCGACGCCAATGATCTGGCGCGCATTGAAGACGCGCTGATGATTTTCCAGAAAACCAAAGGTCGTCTGACGCTCATTATTCTTGATAGTCACATCGGCTATGGATCGCCAAATAAGGTTGATACGCCAGCAGCGCATGGTGAGCCCTTAGGCGAAGAGGAAGTGCGCCTTGCTAAGCGCGCTTACGGCTGGCCAGAGGACGCTAAATTTTTAGTGCCTGAGCAGGCGCCGCAACGTTTTGCTGATGGCGTTGGCGCAAGGGGAGCAAAAGCGCGCAGCGAATGGGAAAATTTATTTGCAGCCTATCGTAAGGCCTTCCCGCAACTTGCGCTTGAAATTGACCAAATGCAGCGCCGTGAATTGCCGCAAGGTTGGGATAGCGCCTTGCCAAGCTTTCCAGCTGACGCCAAAGGCGTTGCTGGCCGCGACGCTTCGGGCCTGACGCTCAATGCTTTGGCTGAAAAAATACCCTGGTTCTTAGGAGGCTCCGCAGATCTTGGGCCCTCGAATAAGACAACGTTAAAATTTTCAGGCGCTGGAGATTTTCAACCTGAGACGCCTTCAGGACGCAATCTTCATTATGGCATACGCGAACATGCGATGGCGGCGATTGTGAATGGCCTGTCGCTTTCGAAGCTGCGCGCTTTCGGCGCGACCTTTGCAATTTTTAGCGATTATGCGCGACCCGCAATTCGTCTTTCTGCGCTAATGGAGCTGCCGACGATTTTTGTCTTCACCCATGACGCAATGGGCGATGGCGAAGATGGTCCAACGCATCAGCCTGTTGAACAATTAATTTCGCTGCGCGCTGTGCCAGGCCTCGTCGTTTTGCGTCCTGCAGATGCGAATGAAGTCGTTGAGGCCTACCGCTATGTGGTGCAATTAAGACATCAGCCGGCGGCGTTCTTTCTATCCAGGCAGCCTTTGCCAACTTTTGATCGCACGCAATACGCCTCTGCTTCAGGCGTTGCGCGCGGCGCTTATGTTATGGCGGATGCGCCTGGCGGCGCGCCAGAAATTATTCTCATAGCCTCAGGCAGCGAAGTTGCGCTTATTTTAGACGCGCAAAAAGCGCTACAGGCGGAAGGCATTCGTGCGCGCGCTGTTTCCATGCCTTCTTGGGATATTTTTGAAGCTCAGTCTCAGGCCTATCGCGACGAAGTCTTGCCGCCAACGCTCACAGCGCGTCTTGCGGTTGAGCAAGGCTCAACTTTGGGTTGGGACCGTTATGTCGGTTTCCAGGGCCGGGTGATCGGAATGAAAACCTTCGGCGCTTCTGCGCCGTTAAAAGAATTGCAGCGTAGGTTTGGTTTCGAACCTGAGCAAGTCGTAGCCGTCGCCAAGGAGATCCTTGGGCGTAGTAAGTGAGATAAAACGTGACAGAACAAGCGGCCGCGACTGGGTTATTCCCTCAAATTGGCGATGCGAGTGGTAAAGCTCCGCCTTGCGCTATGGTGCTTTTTGGCGCAGCCGGCGATTTAACAAAACGGCTGGTGGTTCCAGCCCTTTATAATCTCGTCGTCGAAAAGCGTCTTTCAGATGATTTCCAGCTTGTTGGCGTCGATCTTGTGTCTAAAAGTTCACAAGAATGGCGCGATGGTCTTGCGGGGTCCGTCAAAGAATTTGTTGGCGCTGAAGGCGAATATGAAATTAATAAGTTTAATGAGGCCGCATGGACTTGGCTAACCCAGCGCATGAGTTATGTGCAAGGCGATTTAAATGACCCGGAAACATATCGGCTACTCGGGGAGCATCTTGCTGGGTTGGATAAGAATAATGGAACCTCCGGCAATTACCTTTTTTATCTTGCAATATCTGACAGATTTTTTTGCTCAACAGTGGCGCAGCTTGGCGCAGCGGGTCTAACAGCTGAGCAGGGAGATTGTTGGCGACGCGTTGTTATTGAAAAACCCTTCGGCCATGATTTAGCCTCTGCAAAGCATCTCAATAGTGAAGTCTTAAAATCTCTATCAGAGCATCAAATTTATCGCATCGATCATTTTCTAGGCAAGGAAACGGTGCAAAATATTATGGTTCTGCGTTTTGCCAATGGGCTATTTGAGCCTCTTTGGAATCGCGATCATATCGATCATATTGAAATTACCGCAGCTGAGACAGTTGGCGTTGAGCGACGGGGTAAATTTTATGAAGTAACCGGCGCTATGCGCGATATGGTGCCCAATCATATTTTCCAACTACTTGCTATGACGGCGATGGAGCCGCCTATATCATTTGATGCGGATGCTGTGCGGGCGAAACAGACAGAGGTTTTAGAGGCGATACGTCCCTTTGATGAAGCCAGCGTCTTGAAGGATGTTGTACGTGGGCAATATGGCGCAGGCGCTGTGTTGGGCGCTGCAGTTCAGGCCTATCGACATGAGCCCGATGTTGCTTATGATTCTAACACTGAGACATATTTTGCTTGTAAGTTAATGATCGATAATTGGCGCTGGTCAGGAGTGCCTTTCTATCTGCGAACAGGCAAGCATTTAACGCGCCGCACAACAGAGATTGCCGTGCGTTTTCATCAAGCGCCCTTTACCTTGTTTCGTGGCACGGATGTGCAAAAAATGAATCCCAAATGGATGATTTTGCGTATTCAGCCTGATGAGGGCATCGCGCTTGAATTTGCAGCTAAATATCCCGGTCCAACGGTTAAAATTAGCACCGTTAAAATGGATTTTGCCTATAAGACATATTTCAAAATGACGCATGGCACAGGCTATGAGACATTGCTCTATGATTGTATGATTGGCGATGCGACGCTGTTTAAGCGTGAGGATAATGTCATTGCGGGCTGGAAAGCCGT
>OMIO01000144.1 GCA_900299115.1 Methylocystaceae bacterium
GTTGACACGGCCTTGCCTCTGCTTGGGGCAGAACGCAGTTTGCGTTTTGTCTTGCTGCCCGAGGGGCTGGATCCAGATGAATTATTACGCGCAAATGGTCCAGCGGCGGTAGTTGCGGCGTTAGACAGCTCTTTGCCCTTATTTGATATTTTATGGATGCGTGAACTAGAGGGCGTAACATTGGACACGCCCGAGCGTCGCGCGGCGCTGGAGAAGCGCTTGAGGGAAGTTGCAACGCAAATTCCTGACGAGACGTTGCGACGTTATTATCAGCAAGAAATTAGCGCCAGACTTTCAAGTCTCTTTGGCCGCAGTGGGGAAAGATCTATTAGTCGCCGCAATGATCGCGACTTTGGGGTCTCCCGCGCGCAACGCAGTTTCGGGCAAAGGTCTGAGGCCCGACCGGGGCCGGTGCATGTTGGCAGCGCATTGGCTAATTCGCCCCTTTTTCGCGGCGTGAAACCTGTCATGTCAGCCCGAGAGGGGCTGATTTTGCTCATTCTGCTCAATCATCCTGACCTCTTGGCGGGTCAGATTGATGAGATCGCCGCCCTTGATTTTGCTGCTTCTGAGGCTTCCGCCCTGAGAGATGCGATGGTCCAGTGGATGGAAATGGGTGGGCCGGACCATGAAGATCTAATCCAGCATATTGTAAATAAAGGATTTAGCTCGGAGCTGGCGCGGCTTTCGGGGATGGCCGCGCATGCGAGTTTGTGGAGTGTACGCCCTGAAGCGGCCTCAGTAGACGCGGCTGAGAGCCTGCGACAGGCTTTAGTCTTGCATCGCCGTGCGTGGGCGTTAAATAGAGAGCTTCGCGAGGTCGAGTCTCGGCTCGCCCAGGAACCCAATGAGCGAGACGCCGCGCGCATAAGAGACATTCAAACCCAACTATCCGCGCTGGAGGGCGCAGAAGCGGCCTTGGAGGGCTTTGGCGCTCTTTCTGGTCGTCCGTCGCGTTCCCTTTGAATAACCGGCGTGCGAAGCGAGTTAGCGGGACATTAATCTCGCACTGAGATGTTGGGACGAATCGAAGGCGCGCCGCCGGCGCTAGCCTTCATTATTCATTCGTGGCGATCGCGCGATCTTCACGGGGCATATACGTTCGTTGGGCGCAAGATATCGGCGCTCGGCGAGCTTTTTGGAGTTATTGATGGCAAAAAAAGACGAAGAAAAGGTCGATAATGACGCCACGGCGACGGTAGAAACCGCTGATGGTCCATTGCTCGATCTCAACGACGCAGCCGTCAAGCGGATGATCAAGCTCGCAAAGAAGCGCGGCTTTGTGACTTATGCCGAACTTAATGCTGTATTGCCCTCAGAAGAGGTTTCTTCTGATCAAATTGAAGATGTTTACGCCATGCTCTCGGAAATGGGCATCACGGTTTCCGAAGGAGAAGATCCAGATGAAGCGGATGGCGAAGAACAAAATGGCGAAGAAGAAGAGTCTGAAGGTGGCGAGCTTGTAGAAGGCGCGCGGCAGACTGCGGTTGCAACACGCACTTCAGAACCCGCGGACCGTACTGATGACCCTGTGCGGATGTATTTGCGCGAAATGGGTTCAGTTGAGCTGCTCTCGCGTGAAGGCGAGATTGCAATCGCTAAACGCATTGAAGCGGGTCGGGAGGCGATGATCGCAGGCTTATGCGAAAGTCCGCTGACCTTTCAAGCAATCATCATTTGGCGAGAAGAATTAGAGACGAGTAAAGTACTGCTGAGAGATATTATCGATCTTGAAGCAACTTATGCTGGTCCCGAGGGTAAAGCTACTGCAAAACCGCTCGAAGGCGCGGAGGGACTTGTTGCGTCGGCGCCAATGGAAATGGCTCCAGCAACCGCGCCACAGTCGCCACCTGCGGGTTTAGGTGAAGAGGAGCCGCCGCCGGAAGAATCCTTTGATGATGATGACGACATGGAAAATTCTGTGTCGCTCTCTGCAATGGAGGCGGAATTAAAGCCAAAAGTTTTGGAAACTTTTGCGCGCGTTGCTGACGCCTATAAAAAATTACGTCGTCTGCAAGATCAGAATGTTGAGAACAAGCTCAAAAATGAGAGTCTCACGCCTGCGCAAGAGAGAAAATATAAGTCGTTAAAAAAAGAAATTGTAACTGATGTAAAGTCGCTCTCACTCAACCAAAATCGTATTGAGGCATTGGTTGAGCAGTTATATGATATTAATAAGCGCTTGATCGGCTATGAACTCAAGCTCCTGCGCTTGGCTGATAGTCACGGCGTAGCTCGCGAAGACTTTATCGATAAATTCCACGGTTCAGAATTGGACCCCAAGTGGGTTATGCGCGTCGCCAAATTAGGGTCAAAGGGCTGGAAAGAGTTCGTTTCTATCGAAAAAGATAATATTCGAGATCTGCGCACCGAAATTCATGCGCTCGCAACTGAGACAGGCCTTGAAATCTCTGAATTTCGAAAAATTGTGCATATGGTCCAAAAGGGCGAACGCGAAGCCCGCCAGGCGAAGAAAGAAATGGTTGAGGCTAATCTGCGCCTCGTTATTTCTATCGCAAAGAAATACACCAATCGCGGCTTGCAGTTCCTAGATCTCATTCAGGAGGGAAATATCGGCTTGATGAAAGCCGTTGATAAATTCGAGTATCGTCGTGGTTATAAATTTTCCACCTACGCAACCTGGTGGATCCGCCAAGCGATTACCCGGTCGATTGCAGATCAGGCGCGCACCATCCGCATCCCTGTTCACATGATTGAAACAATAAATAAAATTGTCCGCACATCCCGGCAAATGTTGCATGAGATAGGCCGCGAGCCGACCCCGGAAGAGCTTTCAGAAAAGCTTGCTATGCCGCTTGAAAAAGTACGCAAGGTCCTCAAAATCGCTAAGGAGCCCATTTCTCTTGAAACGCCAATTGGCGATGAGGAAGACTCGCATCTGGGTGATTTTATCGAGGATAAAAACGCTATTTTGCCAATTGAGGCGGCTATTCAATCAAATCTGCGTGAAACAACGACACGCGTGCTTGCCTCGCTTACGCCGCGCGAAGAGCGGGTGCTGCGCATGCGATTTGGCATTGGCATGAATACGGACCATACGCTTGAAGAAGTCGGGCAGCAGTTCTCGGTTACTCGTGAGCGTATTCGACAAATTGAAGCAAAGGCGTTGCGTAAGCTCAAGCACCCAAGCCGCAGCCGTAAGTTGAGAAGCTTCCTAGATAATTAATAAGCTTTAACTTCTTTTCGCGTTTGACGCTTTGTTAGCTTAAACGACTATTATAGCGTTTTCTCTTTTGTGTCTGTCATTGCGACAAAGACACAGAGAGAAATGGCGATCGCGAGGCTTACATAGATATAAAACCAACTTTCATGGCCGTGTGTCTTAAAGGATAAGGCGACATATTCAGCAGAGCCGCCAAAAAGTGAGACTGTCAGCGCATAGGGAAGCGCGACGCCGGTTACGCGGATTGTTGTTGGGTAGAGCTCTGCTTTCACGATTGCATTGATCGATGTATAGAAACTAATAATCAGCCAGCCGCAACAGATTAAGATAAAAGCTTCGATTGGGTTTGTGGTTTTTTGAATGGCGTTAAGCAGAGGCCAAGTTACAAGCGCGCCGAGTACGCCAAAAGCGATTAGCATTGGACGCCTGCCGATATGATCAGATAAGGCGCCGTAGAGAGGCTGTAAAATAATTGCAAAAATCAAAGAGCCTGCAAGAATCCAACTTGTTTCTTTGTGACTAAATCCCGTGGATAATTTTAGAAATTTCTGCATGTAAGTCGTGTAAGTATAAAATGCGATTGTTCCACCCAGTGTCAGGCCAATGACAGTCGTCGCTTCTCGCTTATGGTGAAGAAGAAGGCGAAGAGTGCCTTGTTGGCTGTCTTTTGCCGCTTGTTTAAAGGCTTCTGGCTCGGCCAGTCCACGGCGTAACCAAAAAACCGCGCTAGCAAGCCCTGCGCCGATGGCGAAGGGAATACGCCATCCCCAATTTTTTAATTCTGATGCATCAAGAAAAAAATTTTGCAAAATAATCAAAAGTCCTAAGGCAAGAAGCTGGCCTGTTAACATCGTTACAGTTTGAAAGCTCGAATAAAACCCGCGCGAATCTTTTGGCGCGATCTCGGCGAGATAGACGGCGCTTGATCCATATTCGCCGCCAAGGCTAAGGCCTTGGAGCATACGGGCAAGGAGGAGGGTAGATGGCGCGGCGATGCCAATCGCTGCATAGTCCGGCGTCAAAGCAATGAGAAGAGAGCCGGAACACATCAGTAGAACTGAGAAAGTGAGCGCGCGCCCTCTGCCGGCTCTATCGCCAATGCGTCCGAAAATAAGGGCGCCAATGGGTCGCATTAAGAACCCAAGCGCGAACACTCCTGAAGTGGAGAGCATTTGCGCAAGTGGATCTGCATTTGGAAAAAAAGCGTCAGCAAAATAAAGAGAAAATGCAGCGTAGGCGTAAAAATCATACCATTCGATTAGATTGCCGCTCGCTCCTGCAGCAAGAGCGGAGCGTGAGCTGATTTTTTTGGGTTGAGACGGCTTGAGTCGATTCATCGTCTAGAAAAATTGACAAACAATATTGAGCATTAAAATTAAGACAAATATGTTAAAGAAGAGGGATAAAACTCCCTGCGTGAAACAGCATAATCTCTCTGGTAGGCAGGGTATAATACTTTGAGCGAAGGCGGCGTTTAAGAAGAGGTGGGACCGTATCTTGAGAATGCATGCGGGCTTTTGAGCGTATATGCAGAGCATTACAAATTGGCTTTGGTTCAATCGCAAAGCCACTACTTATGCTTTTAATTTCTTCGCGCAGCGACAAAGCGCGCCGCTTGTTCAAGCGTCTGAGTTGCGGGTTTAAGGCCTGTTTTATGGAGCGCTAGTGTGGCTTCGTTAACGAGCTGGTCGCAGCGCTGACGCGCAGCTTCAAGGCCAAGCAAACTTACAAGCGTCGCTTTTCCGCGCGCTGCGTCCTTGCCAGCGCGTTTGCCTAATGCAACCGTGTCGCCTTCGGCGTCAAGAATATCGTCAGCAATTTGAAAGGCTGCCCCAAGAGCTTTGCCATAGGCCGTCAATGCTGAAGCTTGTTGCGGTGAAGCGCGCCCTAACAGTGCGCCAGCGTCAACAGCGAAACGCAGAAGCGCACCGGTTTTCATGGCCTGCATTTCCAAGATTTCGGACTGTGACAGGGGGGTGGCGGCAATCTCAGCAGCCAGATCAAGCGCTTGACCGCCGACCATGCCGCCAAGGCCAGAGGCTCGCGCAAGCGCTAAAACGAGATTGGCGCGTAAGGTTGGATCGTCGTGTGTGGCTTGATCTGCGACGACGTCAAAGGCGTAAGTGAGGAGACCGTCTCCCGCAAGAATTGCTGTGGCTTCATCAAAGGCTTTGTGGCACGTTGGCCTGCCTCGACGCAGATCATCGTCATCCATTGCTGGGAGATCGTCATGCACGAGCGAATAGCAGTGAATCATTTCGAGCGCGCACGCCACGCGTAACACGCCGGATCCCTCAACACCCAACAGGCGCGCTGTTTCGATTACAAGAAAAGGGCGTAGGCGTTTACCGCCGCCCAGAGAGGCGTAGCGCATCGCTTCTAAGAGACGAGATGGGCGGGCAATCTCGTCTGGCAGCGTCTGTGGTGCAAGAAGAGTTATAAGTGTTGCCTCTGTCGCCTCAGCAGCAAAATCAAGGCGGCGTCGAAAATCTTCGTCTGCGTAAGCGGAGGCATTCATCGTTAAATCCAATTTTTCTTATCATCGGGCAATGGTTCGCCCCTTTGCCCCTTTGGTGGCGGTGCTAGCAAATTTAGATCTAAAACCCAACTCTTCGTCAAAAGACATAAAAGTTA
>OMIO01000145.1 GCA_900299115.1 Methylocystaceae bacterium
TCACGCGGCATGGCTGGATCAGGCTTGCGCCCATTGTCCAATATTCCCCACTGCTGCCTCCCGTAGGAGTCTGGGCCGTGTCTCAGTCCCAGTGTGGCTGATCATCCTCTCAGACCAGCTATCGATCGTCGCCTTGGTGAGCCATTACCTCACCAACTAGCTAATCGAACGCGGGCCGATCCTTCGGCGATAAATCTTTCTGCTCTCGCACGTATCCGGTATTAGCTCAAGTTTCCCTGAGTTATTCCGAACCGAAGGGCACGTTCCCACGCGTTACTCACCCGTCTGCCACTCCCTATTGCTAGGGCGTTCGACTTGCATGTGTTAGGCCTGCCGCCAGCGTTCGTTCTGAGCCAGGATCAAACTCTCAAGTTTGAGAATTTTTCCCGACTAGTCACTATCTCTTGACGAGTCCCAAGCACACTTGTCTCATCGTCTCACGACGATTCGACAATGGTGTACTTAGAAAACGTGACCGTCAGAGTGTCTCATCGACTGCCTCTCCGAAAAGAGGCGGTCCGCAAGGACCTCCGCCGTCCACGTTTCTCTTTCTTCCGATTCAAATGTCAAACAGCAGGAATTCCTCACAAAAAGGCCAAAAGACCAAATTGTAGCGGAGCTCCATCGTCCCGACGAACTGGCCGGGTGGCCTAATTTCGTTTTAAAGACGAAGAAAGGACAACGAACGTTGCGAAGCGCAACGCCGCCGTCGATGGGTGGTATATACGAACCAACGTCTGGCCTGTCAATGCGGATCTGAAAAAACTTCAAAAATTTGTCGCGAAAAGATTATTTCCCTATATAAACAAATAAATAGAACGGTTTTTTTATTTTCTTAGGCCCTAGTTGAGCCATAATCCAAAGGCTTGATACAGCCTAATTTCGAGAGGATCGAGGGAGACGCTCCCTACTCTGTCAGAATCGACGCTTAACTCCTAGCGTGGCGCTAAAAACCCAGTTAGAGGGTTGAATTGCCTTAATTAGCAGCTAAGCCTTCATCTTTAAGAAATCGCGCAAGGAAAAGTTTATTTGAGTATAGGCGGTAGACTTGCCACTGCATTCCCCAGCGGAAGCCGCTGGATGGATATCGGCGATGAGCCAGCGATTGAAATCGATGGGCGCCGCCACACGGCCGATGAACGCCGTCGCGTCTCGATCAGATGGCTCTCTGGCACGATTTTAACTGGCTTCTCAGGCGCCCTGCTCATCAGCGCCGCCGCCTATACCGCGCTCGACCAGCAAACCCGTTTCGCAGAAGCTCCCACCAGAGCAGCGCCAGCGCGCCAAAGCGACTCTGACAGTCAAGTCGTTAATCCCAAAAAGGGCGATCGGTTAATGCGCACGGTCGATGTGGTCGCGGCCAAGCAAACCTTTCGATCCGCAACAACTCTAAAATCTGGCGACAAAGAGGTTGTGAAAAATAAAGCATTCACCAGAGTCGCCGCAACGCTAGCAATCAGCCCAACCACCTTCGCCAATGAAGTTCCAGCTTATAATCCCTTAAAACTTTCATCAGATCCGCGCGCGCCCGATAGCGCAAATGAAACGCTGCCCGCTCTCGATGAAGCGGAGGTCTCCTTCACAACGCATGACTTCAATGCGGCCATTACTGTTGATCAAACCGCGACGCTCTCTTTAGAGGAAGCGCAAGCGCAAGTGATCGAAGAAGTTAAATCAACCCTCGCCACGAGCACGCGCAGCGCCCTGCCCTTGCCAGGTCAAGCCTTACTTTCGCGAACAAGCCGCGCATCCATGGAACCATTAGGCTTAGGTTACGCAGCTCCTGGCTCAGCGTTAACAGCGCCATTTTCATCGATCGAAGTGCGCATGGTTCCTGAAAATGTCACCGTTGCGCCTCGCGACACCATTCAACCAACGCAGATGGAAGAAAAACTTGCCGTTGTGCGACATGGCGAAACGCTTGAAACAGTTTTATTAGCAAATAACGTCCCGAAAGCGCGTATCGCAGCAATTCTCTCAGCCTATAGAACAAAACGCGGCGAACCAGTAAGAGAAGGCCAGCGCGTTAAATTGCTTTTTGCAGATTTTGATGGATCTGGAAAAAATATGCAGCTCGCGCGCGTCAGCATCTATAATGATGAGACGATTGACTCCATTGTCGCAGCAACTGATCGCGGCGCCTTTATTCAAATTCCAACAGCGCCAACTCAAATTGCTCGAAAAAACGGTAAACGTAACGCAATCGATGAGGCCGACCCGGAAGAAGAAGATAGCGGGGGCATGCGTCTTTATGACTCGCTTTATGAGACAGCTTTAAAACAACAAATTCCAAAGCCAATTATCAATGAACTCGTTAGAATCTTCGCAAATGACGCAGATTTACAGCGCGGCGTCGCAGCCGGCGACGCAATTGATATTTTTTATGAAGAACCCGAAGAAGGCGCATCGCCAAATCGAGACTCTCTGCTCTATGCTTCATTAACAACGCGCAACGAAACTTACCGATATTATCGCTTCCAAACCGCCGACGATAATCTTGTCGATTATTATGATGAAAATGGTCGATCGAGCCGCAAGTTTCTTGTTCGCAAGCCCATTTCGATTGGTGAAACGCGCTCGGGCTTTGGCATGCGTCGCCATCCTATTTTGGGTTATTATAAAATGCATACAGGCGTTGATTGGGCTGCGCCGATCGGCACGCCCATTCTCGCAGCCGGCAACGGAACAGTCATTAAAGCTCAGTGGGATGCGGGCTATGGGCGTCGCGTCGAAATCCAACACGCCAATGGGTACATCACAACCTATAATCACATGTCAGGTTTTGCGCGCGGCATCACTGAGGGCATTCGCGTTAAACAAGGCCAAACTGTTGGCTTTCTCGGCTCTACAGGCCTCTCCACGGGACCTCATTTGCATTATGAAGTCATGGTCAATGGTCACTTTGTCGACCCTATGCGCGTTAAACTCGCGCGCACAAGAGAAATCGACGGCCGCATGTTGCTCGATTTTAAGCGCGATCGAGATCGCATCGATGGCTTAATGGCTAAAGCGCCAAACAATAACGCCGCTAAAGTTGCAACGCGTCAGGGCGGCAAATAAATTCAACGCGCTTCTTAATTACCAAAATCCCAGACGTTGCTTAACCTCTCGCGCGCTCATCCCCTCCTCGCGCAAGGCTCTTAAAGAAATAGATTTCTGGCTTTTTGAAAGCTTAACGCCCATTTCATCGTAAATCAGTCCATGATGATGATACTTAGGCTCAGGAAGATCAAGCAGGCATTGGAGCAAACGATGTAGGCTGGTCGCCTCATAAAGATCGTGACCGCGAACCACGTCAGTTACACCTTGTAAGGCGTCATCGACAACGACAGCGATATGGTAACTTGCTGGCGTGGATTTACGTGAAAGGACAATATCTCCCCAGACGCCAGGATTAGCGGCAATATTGCCAATATTATATTCTCGCCAAAAGAGTTGCTTCTCAATGCGCGCAACCGCTTCCTCCATACGTAGTCTCAGCGCAAATTTTTGATTATGTTCAAGCCTCAATGAAATATAATTATTTTTTGCTCGACAGGCTCCACTATAGAGCGGGCTCTCATCTGGATCTCGGGGCCAATTATTATGACTTGAAGCAAATTGCGCAAGTACTGCGCGCGTGCAGTCGCAGGAAAAGAGAAGATCCATTTCTCTCAATTTGCTTAATGCTTTTAAATAATCCTCTATATGCTCGGATTGTCGCCTAACGGGTTTTTCCCAATGAATCCCAAGCCACTCTAGATCCTCATATATCGCCTGTTCATACTCGGGTCGGGCGCGATCAAGATCAATATCTTCAATACGCAAGAGAAATCGCCCATCACTCTCATGCGCGCGTTTTTGATTTAAGAGAGCAGAATAAGCATGACCTAAATGCAAATAGCCATTAGGCGACGGGGCAAAACGAAACACGGGCTGCAACGACATCCCCAAGGCTCATCAATTTAGTGACGTCTTTGTTCAATAATCCCTAAAGCTTTTGTAAATACAGCCTCTTTATCTAATTCAGTCGTATCAATTAGATAAGCGTCTTCAGCTTGTTTAAGCGGAGCTGTTTGGCGGGCGCTGTCTCTTGCGTCGCGTTTGAGGACGTCTTCCAAAATATGATTATAATCTGCTGGCTCTCCTCGACCAGCAAGCTCTAATGCGCGGCGTTGCGCGCGCGTCTCAGGGGAAGCTGTGACAAATATTTTAATACGCGCCTGAGGACAAATGACAGTGCCAATGTCCCTGCCATCAAGCA
>OMIO01000146.1 GCA_900299115.1 Methylocystaceae bacterium
GCTGGAATATCTTCCTCTTTTTCCAGAGAAATTCTAATGTTCCAATCTATCGGCGCGGTGATGCGCACGAGTGATGCATTAGAAACGCGCGCAGTTAAGAGACGGCTCATTAGCTTTAACCATATAAAGATGAAAGCGCTTCGATCCACTCAAGAGTCGCAAAGCTCTTACAGAAGATGAGAGTTTAGATTTGTCAAAAGCGCGCGCAATAACGCGCGCCTTTTCTAGATCACAAAAGTTTCCAACGGCGGAAACCCATTAAAGCCAATGGCTGAATAGGTTGTCGTATAAGCGCCTGCTCCTTCAATGAGCACCTTTGCTCCAATCTCAAGAGAGATCGGCAAATCATAAGGCTGCTTTTCATAAAGAACATCGACTGAGTCGCATGTTGGACCAGCAATCACACAAGGCGCCACCGGACTGCCATCAACCGGCGTGCGGATGGGATAACGGATCATTTCATCCATGGTTTCCGCAAGCCCGTTGAATTTACCAATATCAAGATAAACCCAACGCATTTCAGTATCGGACTTTGATTTTTGTGAAATCAAAATGACTTCTGCCTCAATCATACCCGCATTGCCAACCATGCCGCGGCCAGGCTCGATGATCGTTTCAGGAATACGATTACCAAAATGCTTTGATAGAGCGCGAAAAATTGCGTTGCCGTAGGATTTAACAGCAGGCACATTTTTCAAATATTTTGTTGGAAAGCCCCCGCCAAGATTGACCATCTGGAGATTGATGCCGCGCTCAGCGAGATCGCGAAAGATGGTCGCAGCAGATTGAAGTGCGCCATCCCATTTGCGAGGGTCGGTTTGCTGCGATCCAACATGAAAAGAAATGCCATAGGCGTTAAGTCCTAGGCGGTGCGCATGCTCCAACACAGCCCCCGCCATTTCTGGAGCGCAGCCAAACTTACGCGATAGCGGCCATTCAGCGCCTGAGCCATCACAGAGAATACGACAGAAAACTTTTGATCCAGGCGCTACGCGCGCTATTTTTTCAACTTCTGCTTCACTATCGACGGCGAAAAGACGGATCCCCATCTCAAAGGCCCGAGCGACATCACGCTCTTTCTTAATTGTATTGCCATAGCTGATGCGATCGGCGGACGCGCCGGCTGCAAGAGCCTGTTCAATTTCAACGACAGAGGCCGTGTCAAAACAAGAGCCCAAAGAAGCTAACAGAGAAAGAACTTCAGGCGCAGGATTTGCCTTAACGGCGTAAAAAACACGAGTATCTGGCAACGCCCGGGCAAAGCCGAGATAATTGTCGCGCACGACATCCAAATCAACGACTAAGCATGGCCCATTATCGCGACCTTCGCGACGACGCTCAGCAAGGAAATCAATAATTCGATCGGTCATTAGGGCATCCCCTTCGAAGGGCGCAAATTGAGCTGCGCCATAAACCAAAAGCTTCGGGAGATAGCATGCGCTTCTCATTCCCACGCGATGGAGACGCGAGAATGACAAATGCTGCTATCCAGGATCACGCCGCGGGTTAACGCGAAGGATCCAGTGATGCGCCGTAGGCTGAAGAATGAGCACAAGCACACGAGAGACGCGTGTGTTGTTTCGTTCACTCAGCCATCGATTGGAAAGGGAAATCCCGATCCGCACGCCCGGCAAGAAAGACTAGCCTCTTCGGTAAGTAGGTCTTTGGAGGACCAACAGAGACGAAAAAGCCCGGTCCGTCGTTGCTTTAAGTCGCGATCCTCCGCAGAGAACGGAGTTCGCCGGTTCGCCTCCGGCTGCCGGAATGATGTCGACGTTTCACCGGCCTCTTGTCCGGTTCCGCGCCGTCCGACACACGACCACAGGCACGTGCGATTTGGGCAAAGCGGTAATTACGCTGTTTCGCGCGGATTACAAGAAATTTTTTGTGGCGATACCAAGGTCTTTTCAAGACGGCGCTCATGCGAATTCATTAATCGGCCTGACCAGATCTCCCCAACTGAAATCCAGAAGATCAATAAGCGCAAATAGTTGCGCTATACGCGCCCTTGCTTCACAGCAATGATCTCGCTAAAGCTTCGCCACATTTGCTCCATTGCGTTCAGTATAGATCATGATTTCTTTTTCCCGTCGGCACCTCATCGGCGCGGCAGCCGCCGCGAGCACACGATTTATCCTGCCTGCAGCAGCTCAAAACGAATCATCGCCAGCGCCTCCAGCCTCATTTTCGTTTGATGAAGTGATCCGCCGCGCGCAGGAACTATCAGCCGCGCCGTTTGACTCAAGCGCGTCGAAACCACCCGCTCCTTTTGATGCGCTCGACTATGACGCCTGGCGTGACATTCGCTTTAAGCGCGATCAAGCATTCCTAGCTGGGGCAAATGGCGGCTTTCGCCTTGAGACGTTCCATCTTGGCTTTTTGTATGGGCGCGCGGTAACGATCAATACAATCCGAGACGGGATTGCAACGCCCATTCCCTATGCGCCTGCGCTGTTTGATTTTGGTCGCGTTAAAAATGATAAGCCCCTTCCGGTGAATACCGGCTTTGCCGGCTTTCGCTTATTATTTCCCCTCAATGACCCGCATGTTTATGACGAAGCCATTTCTTTTCTTGGCGCAAGTTATTTTCGGTTTCTTGGACGCGATCAGCAATATGGGCTCTCCGCGCGAGGCCTCTGCGTAGAGGCGGGGACAGCTAAGGAAAGCTTCCCCTTCTTCAGAGAATTTTGGATTACAACGCCTGCGCCAGGCGGCAATCAGATTATGATTTTTGCTCTACTCGATAGCGAGGCGACAACAGGCGCTTATAAATTTACGTTAACCGCTGGTCCCGAAAGCGTAATTGAAATCGACATCACTCTATTTCCACGCCGCTCAGGGGTAAAATTTGGGCTTGCGCCCCTGACCTCAATGTTTTTAACCGGAGAAAATGATCGACGCGTACGCGATGGCTTTCGGAATGAATTGCATGACTCCGACGGACTCATGGTTCATACCAGCGCAGGTGAGTGGCTTTGGCGCCCGATCAATAATCCGCATAATGAGCGAATTTCTTCTTTTCTTGACATAAACGCCAAAGGCTTTGGTCTTTTGCAACGCGACCGAGCCTTTCAATCCTATCAAGACCTCGATCTCGCCTATGAAAAAAGACCGAGTTATTTTGTAGAACCCCTAAAAGACTGGGGCCGGGGTCGTGTTGAATTAATCGAACTGCCAACATTGGACGAAACGAATGACAATGTTGTTGCGAGTTGGACGCCCGACGTCGCCCCCCAACAAGGGGCGGCCTTTTCCTTTGCCTATCGCATCACCGCTGGGCTCGAGATGCCGCGCCTCACGCCCAATGGTCGTGTCGTGAATACGTTTGAAGCGCCAGCGCGCGCTCTCGGATCTACAGAACCACTCAATCCAAATGCGCGACGGTTCCTCGTTGATTTTGCGGGCGGGGATCTTGCGTATTATCTTATAGATCCCAAACAAGTACAGGCTGTCGTTTCAACAACGCGCGGGCGCGTAACACGGACCGATATCACCGCCAATCCACATATCGACGGCCTGCGTGCGATGATCGATATTGTTTTAAATCCCGGCGAAACAACAGATCTGCGCTTATTTCTTCGCGCAGCTGACCGCACACTGACAGAAACATGGACTTATCTATGGTCTACAGTTTGAGCTCAGGCGCGGGACGCAAATTAGCAAGATCAAAGCGCTCGACGTCTTTGAGCAGGTCAATGAAAGCGCTCGCCCAGTAATTTATGACCGCCTCTCCCTTTGCAGCCGAAGCCTGAGAAGCGTCGCCCAGCGCGCCTTCAATTGAAAGATCTTGCGCCATCCACCCAAAGCCCGCCGGCCGATCTGGGCGCAACCAAATAAAATCATGCTCATATTGTAGAGCGGCAGAGGTAAAATTTTTTGCCTTTTTCTGGTCCACGAGTTCTGGTCTGAGGGCGAGCATCAAAGAGGTTTCAATATCGCCGCCATGAACGCCAAGCCTAATTTCTTCCTCACTAAAGAGACCTGGGGGGTATCCAAAACGCGACCAGGAACAAGTCACAGCCAATAAGTTGAGTTGCGCCCGCAACTCCAGGGAAAGCTGTGAAATAACTGCAGAGTTGCCACCATGAGAATTCATCAAAATAAGTTTTTTTATTCCTGCGCGCGAAACACTCTGTGAAATTTCAAAAAGCATCTGCGCAGCAGTCTTTGACGATAAACTCAAAGAGCCAGGAAAATCCTTATGCTCTAACGAAACGCCAATTTTTTGGATTGGCAAAAAGACAGCAGCAAGCGTCTCGGGCAGCAGCGATAGCGCGCGCTTCAGACAACCCTCCATAATCATCGCATCAACACCCAAAGGAAGATGGGGGCCATGCTGCTCTATGGCGGCAATTGGCAAGATTGCAATCGTCTGAGGCAGCGACGCAGATTGAAAATCTAATACAGAGAGGTCCGACCAGAGGCGCGAAGAAAGCATTTTTCTATTCTTTCTTGAATTTCTATGAAGCAGAGCGTGCGTTCAGCCTCAAAGACCCTTATATCTTTAAAAACTAGTTGGAGACCAGCCGGAGACGAGCCATGTCCGATCATCGCCTGACCCGCCGTCAGAGTATCAAACTCTTAATGAGCACCAGCGCTTTTTTGCTCCCAATAACGCGCTTACGCGCCGCTAGCCAACCGGTTAATTTAGAAAATATCAAGATGCATAAAAGCGCCACCTGCGGCTGCTGCGGAAAATGGGCGCAAAAAATGCGAGAGGCCGGGTTTAACGTTGAAGAAATCATAGAAGCAGACATGCAGGCGGTTAAATCTCGTCTAGGCGTCAGCTCAGCAATGCAATCATGTCATACAAGTGAAATAGCTGGCTATGTTGTTGAAGGTCATGTTCCAGCGCAGGCAATAAAGCAACTGCTGCAAGATCGACCCAGAGTAAGTGGTATCGCAGCGCCTGGAATGCCCTCAGGTTCGCCTGGCATGGAGATGGGCGCGCCAGAAGTCTATATGCTGTATTTATTTGACGCCGCCGGCGCACGACCTCTTGGTAAATGGCAAGGCGACAAAGCGCTGTAACATCTCCATATCAATTTATTTTTGCAATCCCAGATATCGCGCCGCGCCTCTCCCGGCGACAAAGCCCGTTGAGAAAGCCGCCTGAAGTAAATAACCGCCCGTGGGAGCGTCAAAATCCAACATTTCACCTGCTACAAATACGCCAGGCAGTTTTTTAAGCATGAGCTCTGAATTCACCTCGTCAAATAACACGCCACCTGAGGTAGAGATGGCGCGTGTTAAATCGTCCAGACCAATAACTTTAAGCTCAAGATTTTTGATGAGATGCGCTAGCGATGCCGGTTCTTGCGGAAGGGCGCGCGCATAAATCTCTCTCAGTAGCGCAATTTCAGGACTATGAAATCCTGCGCGCTTTAAATACGTTGAGTAAGATTGTTTTGGACTTCGCTTAGCGAGCCTTTGCGTTAAGCTTGCTAATGACGTGTCAGGCCTTAAATCAATCATCAGCTGCGCTTGTTTTGTTTTCGCTATCTGATCCCATAAGCGAGAAGAGAGCGCATAAATTGGACCGCCTTCAAGGCCTCTTCGCGTGATTATAAGATCTCCACGCCCACTTGCTCCCTCACACCAAAC
>OMIO01000147.1 GCA_900299115.1 Methylocystaceae bacterium
CAGCGACATTGGGCTCAAGTTTGCCCGTGGCGTAATAGTCCAGGAAGAAAAGAGGTTCCGCGCCTTGGACGATGAGGTCATTGACGCACATGGCGACAAGATCAACGCCGATGGTCGTATGTTGATTACACTCAATCGCAATTTTTACTTTAGTTCCGACGCCATCATTTGCGGCGACTAAAATTGGATCGGCGTAGCCGGCGGCCTTAAGATCAAAGACGCCTCCAAATCCGCCAATTTCACCATCTGCGCCAGAGCGTTGCGTTGCGCGGACGGCAGGGCGAATGAGATCAATCAGGCGATTGCCTGCGTCAATGTCTACACCAGCATCTGAATAAGTTAGGCCCATAAAGCGTTCCGTCCCAGCCGAGATTAGTGTGAGAGCGTCAAATGTACCGCTGTAGATGTCCCGATGGCGCGAATACTGTCAAATAAAACAAAAAAAATTCCGCATATTTGGCGAGAGGCTTTTGATTGCGCTTTCAAGTGAGGGCCAGTATAGGAGGATATTCCCATCATGAGTGTGATGACGTGAGAGTCGTGAGCGCTGGAATGCGCCGCGCCAGATACCACGGTCATGCCGAGAAAATTTAAGGAGATGCCGGATGAGCAACGCCCCCTTAATGCCGAAGGCGACGGCAGTATGGCTCGTCGAAAATACGTCGTTGACATTTGATCAAATTGCTAATTTTTGTAAACTCCATCCGCTTGAAGTTAAGGGCATTGCCGATGGCGATGTGGCCGCAGGCATACGCGGACATGACCCAATTACATCGGGTCAGCTCACGCGGGAGGAGATTGCCCGGGGCGAGGCCGACGCCAATCATCCACTGGCGCTGTTTGTTTCAAAGGTTGTTGTCCCAGAGATCAAGAAATCACGCGGGCCGCGCTATACGCCCTTGTCTCGGCGTCAGGATCGGCCAAATGCGATCCTCTGGTTAGTGCGCAATCATCCTGAGTTGAAAGACGCGCAGATCATGCGTCTGGTTGGCACCACCAAGGCTACTTTGAAAGCTATCAGAGAGCGGACCCATTGGAATTCAAACGCTCTAGCGCCCATGGATCCCGTTACCTTGGGGTTGTGCTCTCAAATTGATCTTGATTTTGAAGTCGGACGCGCTTCGAAGGATCGTCCGGCTGTTGTCGAAGACCAGGGTCGCACCCTCGTTCCTGCGAGTGAGACAACAAGCCAGCGACCTGAGCCGTCAACAACAGAGGATGTTTTTGGCAAATCTGCCCCTGCGCCAGTCGCTGAAGAGGAAGAAACCTTTGATGCGGCGAGCGTCTTTGGAAGCAACAAAGCTCAGGCAACCGAAGAGTGACAAAATATTAAGCTCAGAGGCAGCGCGTTTCCCCAAAAATTGCATGCTGCCCTGAACCTAATTCATCCGTTGCGTCACCATCGGAGCCCAGCGTCATGACCACTTCGCCCTATGATCGCGATCTTGATAGAAATCCAGCTAATTATCAGCCGTTAACGCCAATTACCTTTCTCGCGCGCGCGGCGGCGGTTTTTCCAAAACGTATCGCGATTATTCATGGAGATTTGCGCCGCACGTATGAAGAGTTCTATCTGCGCAGCCGTCGTCTCGCCAGCGCTTTAGAATTAGCAGGCGTTAAACGCGGCGATACGGTCTCTGTGATGTTGGCCAATACGCCAGCAATGCTAGAGGTTCATTACGGCGTCCCAATGATGGAGGCGGTATTAAATACTTTAAATACCCGTCTCGACGCAGCAATTTTAGCCTTTACCCTCGATCATGCTGAAACAAAGGCTTTGATTGTAGATCGGGAGTTTTCCCAACTTATGCGCCAAGCTCTTGCGCATTCTAAAGTTAAACCGCTCATCATTGACTATGATGATCCAGTTTATTCTGGAGCAGGTGAGGGGTTAGGTGGGGAAGACTACGAAAACTTTTTACTCAAAGGCGATCCAAATTATGTTTGGCGTCCGCCTCAAGATGAATGGGAAGCAATTTCTTTAAATTATACGTCTGGGACGACAGGCGATCCAAAAGGCGTCGTGTATCATCATCGCGGCGCGTATTTATTAGCCATTGGCAATGTCTTGACGGGAGAAATGGGCCGCGCGCCTGTTTATCTTTGGACCTTGCCAATGTTTCATTGCAACGGCTGGTGTTTTCCTTGGTCGCTTTCTGTCGCCGCGGGCACACATGTTTGCTTGCGCCAAGTTCGCGCTGGTTTGATATATCAATTGATGCGTGAACATGGCGTAACGCATTTATGTGGCGCGCCAATAGTCATGTCGACGCTCCTGGGCGCATCAGAAGATGAAAAACAACAGCTGAATAATCCTGTGAGATTCTTTACCGCTGCTGCGCCGCCGCCTCAGGCGGTATTGGCGGCGATGAAGGCTGCGGGATTTGAAGTAACCCATCTTTATGGATTGACGGAAACCTATGGTCCCGCGGCAGTGAATGAATGGCAAGAGGAATGGAATGATCTGAATTCCTCTCAGCAAGCGCAAATGAAAGCGCGCCAGGGCGTTCGTTATCAAGTGCTCGAAGAATTGACAGTGATTGATCCTGAAACAATGCATCCAGTGCCCAAAGATGGCGAGACAATGGGTGAAGTGATGTTCCGGGGCAATATTGTCATGAAGGGATATTTAAAAAATCCGCAGGCTTCGGAAAAAGCTTTTTATGGCGGTTGGTTTCATTCAGGCGATTTAGGCGTGATGCATCCGGATGGTTACATCCAGCTTAAAGATCGCTCAAAAGATATTATTATCTCTGGAGGCGAGAATATTTCGTCAATTGAAGTTGAAGACGCTTTGTTTAAGCATCCAAAAGTTGCCGCTGCAGCCGTTGTCGCGGCGCCTGATGTAAAATGGGGGGAGACCCCTTGCGCTTTCATTGAGCTGCATGATGGCATGGAGGCGACAGCAGAGGAGATTATTGTTTGGACGCGCAGTCAGTTGGCAAGTTTTAAATGTCCGCGTCATGTAATTTTTTGCGCCTTGCCCAAAACGTCTACAGGTAAGGTGCAAAAATATTTATTGAGAGAACGCGCCCGAGACTTGTCTCCCAGCAGCTAAACTGCGGCTGCGCCATGAATTTTAAAAAAAGGCGTTAATATAACAAAACCGTCAGCAAATTAAATTTGCTGACGGTTTGCTAACTTCTTTGCCCCTGATCAGGGCATGAAGGATAATCGGCTTAGAAGAATATGCCTAAGCAGCCGCCCGCGAGAGCGCCAACAATGCCTGCAGCAACAATATTCTGCATGCCGCCAAGAGCAGCTGCAGCAAGGCCGCCAAGAAGCACGCCGCCAACGCCTGCGAAGATGTATGTGTTTGTTGAGATTTCGAAATCGCCGTTCTTGTTTGACATCTTCTTCTCTCCTCTATGTGTTTCCTCGGAACGCGCTTTGACTGTTTTGTCAGTTTTTATTTTTCAGCGTGTTCGCTTGCCCCTTCAGGCGCGTCATTTCGACGCAGTTGAAGGTAGCACAAGTTTTTCCGCTGTCTAGTGTGGAAAGACGCTTTTGCGCAACTTTCTGCGACAGCATGTCGCATCATATAA
>OMIO01000148.1 GCA_900299115.1 Methylocystaceae bacterium
GCTTCCAATCAAGATCAAAGACCGATACGTGCAAGCGATAGCGTATCTTCTGTTATCATTTCCTCGAATGATTTAGCCGCGGCTTGGGCAGAAGATGACTTGGGTCAACCACTTTATACTCTATCATCATCAAGCAGGAACCAGCATGAAATGGCCATTCGAGGCGGCATAAACTTGGTCATGTATACTCTGACTGGTAATTATAAATCTGATCAAGTTCATGTTCGCGATTTATTAGAAAGATTAGCGCGGTGATAAATGCTTCGTTGATTATTTCTCCTATAATCCCCATTTCTTTATTAATACCTTTGATATTGGTTTCCTTAGTCTATTGTTTCTATTTACTTTTACGTCAAACGAAAGGTTGTTATTTACGTATCTTTACGATTATTATTTTGATTATCGCTCTTCTTGATCCAGCAATTCAAGATGAGAAAAGACAAAGCCAGAAATCCTATGTTGCGATAGTCGTTGACCGTTCTGATAGTCAGAAAATAGCGCAACGTCTCACTCAAACGGATGCAGCTCTTGACTTACTAAAAAAAAGATTAGCTGCTTTTCCAAATATCGAACCAAAAATTATTGATTACTCCACTACAGATAATGGCGCCAGTGGCACGCGTTTATTCGACTCTGTTAGAACCTTAATAAAGGAAATCCCCACTGACCGCTTATCTGGGCTTGTTCTACTAACAGACGGCATCATTCAGGATATCCCAAAACATATTGAGCAATTAGGCATAGATGCCCCCATACATGCGCTTGTAACGGGAAATAAAAACGAGCATGACCGTCGACTAGAATTAGTAGAAACGCCTCGCTTTGGAATTGTTGGCAAGCAACAAATCATAAAAGCGCGTATTATCGATACGAGGAACGATAAGGATCGCGTTAAAATTTCGGTAAAAAAAGATGGGCAAGAAATTCAGTCCTATAGCCCAGTTCCAGGAGATATTGTTAATATCAAGGTCAATATTGATCATGCGGGCGCTAATATTATTGAACTTGAGACACCTGTTATTTCAGATGAGTTATCATCTAATAACAACAAAGTATTTGTATCGATCGAAGGAGCTAGAGATCAGCTTAAGGTGCTGCTTGTATCTGGAGAACCCAATCCCGGAGAAAGAAGCTGGCGCAATCTTTTAAGATCTGACCCAAATGTGGAACTTGTTCATTTCACAATATTACGACCCCCCGAAAAGGTTGACCCTACGCCGGCATCGGAATTATCGCTTATTGCCTTTCCAACTGCAGATCTCTTTGGGCCTAAGATAAATGAGTTTGATCTCATTATTTTTGATAGATATTTTAATCAAACATTTTTGCCCTCAACTTATTTTGAGAATGTAAAGAAATACATCAACAATGGGGGCGCTTTTCTTACTGTTGTAGGGCCGGATTACGCAACGACTAAGGGAATTTTCTATTCACCCCTAGAGTCTATTCTACCCGCCAAACCTACAGGCGTAGTTTTAGAACAAGGCTATAGACCGTCAATTTCTAAATTAGGAGAGCGTCATCCTGTAACGCGCGATCTCAATCATATCAATAATTCACCTCAAACATGGGGGCATTGGTTCAGGCAAGTCGAAGGACAAATTGTAGCTGGCTCTGCCATTTTAAATGGCCCAAATGATTTGCCTTTGCTTGTCGTGTCGCGCCAAGAAAAGGGTAGGGTAGCTCTATTGCTTTCTGATCAAATATGGCTCTGGTCACGTGGTTTTGATGGGGGCGGGCCATACACTGAGCTGACCAGAAAACTTGCTCATTGGCTCATGAAAGAACCTGAACTTGAAGAGGAAGCGCTTACAGCTCGCGCAGATGGAAATGAGATTTCAATCATTCGTCAAACGATGCAAGATACTGTTGCTCCCGTAACAATTACCTCTCCATCTGGCGCAACGCGCGATCTAGAATTATCCCAGAAAGCTCCGGGTTTGTGGCAGGGACATATATCAAAAGATGCGCTTGGATTATGGAGATTTACCAGCGAGAAACTTTCAACTTCCCTGCAAGTTGGGTCTCAAACAACAAAAGAAACAGAGGATTTACTTTCTTCTACTGACTACCTAGAGCCAATAGCCTTAGCCTCTGGAGGAAGTGTAAGGCGTCTTGAAACAAGAAACAGCGACATTGAATTTCCGCGTCTTTTAAACCTGCCAACATCAAAAAATTATCAAGGCTCCGATTGGATCGCTTTCAAGGACACGCAACCTTCGGAACTGATTGGGGTTAAAATTTTTCCCCTCGCTATTGGTTTTAGCGCCATGTGTATCTTGATGTTATTCATTTCACTTTCTTGGTTTTTTGAAGGTTATTTACGTAATATGCGTAAATGAGGCTATATTGAATGCCCCTAAATTAAGGAAAGTCTCGTGACCCTACATCGTGCAATTGGGCTAATGTCTGGAACGTCAATGGATGGCGTAGATGTCGCCTTGCTGGAGACGGACGGCCAAGCAACAGTTGTGTTTGGACCAACCGGTCACTATCCCTATAATGAATCTGATCGCATGTTATTGAGAAATGCATTAGGCGAAGCTGCAACGCTTGAGAATAGAAATCAGCGACCAGGCGTTTTATCCTTTGCAGAAAAGATGGTTACAGATCGGCATGCTGAAGCGGTAGAGAGTTTTCTCAAACAATATGATCTCTCAACTGAGAGTATCTCTGTCATTGGCTTTCATGGACAGACCGTTCTACATAAACCTAAGCAAAAATTAACCATCCAAATAGGCGATGGACCGTCCTTAGCTGCTCGGCTTGGTATCGATATAGCTTATGATTTTCGTGCGGCAGATATTGCAGCAGGAGGAGAGGGCGCGCCGATCGTGCCTGTTTTTCACAGAGCGCTCGCTGCAGCGGCGGGCATTAAGGGTGAGGTTGCTTTTGTTAATATAGGGGGAGTGGCAAATGTCACTTATGTTGCTGAGGATCTACCGCCAATTGCCTGCGATACTGGTCCTGGCAATGCTTTAATTGATGACTTGATGTTACAGCGTACTGGCGCTCCGATTGATCGTCATGGGCATATGGCCGCGAGAGGAAGAGTGAATGAAGCTGCGCTTCTTAGATTATTGGCGCATCCTTTTTTTGACGTTCCCCCGCCAAAGTCATTAGATCGCAACGCGTTTTCTCTAGACCCGGTCGCCAAATTATCTACTGAGGATGCGGCAGCGACACTCACCGCTTTTACTGCTGCATCGGTTTTGAGACTTTTCCCTCATTTGCCAACGCCACCTCAGTTGCTGATTGTTTGCGGCGGCGGCGCACGCAACCCTATTCTGGTGAGGGAACTCGTGATGCATTTACCGTGTAAAGTTACAACCGCTGACGCAGTTGGCTGGTCTGCTGACTCAATGGAAGCGCAAGCTTTTGCATATCTTGCAGCGCGAGTAGTAGAGGGGTTGCCGTTAACTTTTCCGACAACCACAGGGATTGATAAAGCGCTCCCCGGCGGCGTGTTAGCTCCAGCTCCCAATCGTCGTTAATAGGGTTTTTTGCAAAATAAGCCTCAGTCACCTCGAGAAGGGATCGCGATGCGTGGCGGATTACCTAACCTTCGATCGAGATAAGCATCAACATGCGCAATAAGCGGTTCAACTTTATTTTCAAAGAAATGATTGGCCCCCTCGACAACTGCATGCTCAATTAAAATGCCTTTCTGGGTTTTCAACTTTTCAATAAGAGCCGTAACTTCCTTGAGCGGGGCTACACGATCCTGATCCCCATGGATGAATAGACCAGACGATGGACAAGGAGCCAAAAAGGAAAAATCAAATCTGTTCGCAGGCGGCGCAACAGAAACAAACCCTTCAATTTCAGGACGACGCATTAAAAGTTGCATGCCGATCCAGGAACCAAAGGAAACCCCTGCAATCCAGCACGCTCTGGCTTCAGGATTTATCGATTGAGCCCAATCCAATGCAGAAGCCGCGTCTGATAACTCGCCCGACCCATGATCAAATGATCCCTGACTGCGGCCGACGCCCCTAAAGTTAAATCTAAGAACGGAAAAACCGCGTTCGGCAAAGGCGTAATATAAGTTGTATACAATTTGATTATTCATCGTGCCGCCAAATTGTGGGTGCGGATGAAGAATGATGGCCAGGGGAGCCCCTCGAGTGGTGGACTGGTGAAAACGACCTTCTAGCCGGCCAGCAGGTCCGGTAAAAATAACTTCGGGCATGTGAATCCTTATTAAGCCATTACAGGCCGCCTTCTAGCATGCGGGGCCTTAATTAAATAAATATTTTTCTCGTTCTCATATCTTTTTCAAGATATTAAAAGAGATCAGTCTCATGCAGTCCTTTTCCCGTATCTATTTAGATCATAACGCATCCTCGCCCCTCAGACCTGAGGCGAAGGCGGCGATGCTGGCTGCGTTAGGAGACCCATTGAACCCGTCGTCTGTCCATTCTGAGGGGCGTCGGGGTAAATCTTTGCTCGAGGAAGCGCGGGAAATCATCTCACGTGGGTTAGGAGCAAAGCCAAAAAACGTGATTTTTACCGCTAGCGCTACTGAAGCAGCTAATCTTGCGCTCACGCCGTCCCTGATGCGTGGGCAGGATAAACGCCCAATAGAGCGATTTTTAATTGCTGGCGGAGAACATCCTGCGGTTTTTCAAGGTCACCGCTTTTCGCCACAAGCCATTGAAATACTGCCTTTAGAAAAAAACGGGCAATTGTCGTTAGACGCCTTACAGGCAGTTTTAACGCGTTGCTCGGGTCAAAAAATAGCTTTGGCCCTCCAGGCTGTAAACAATGAAACCGGCGTGATGCAGCCTTTAGAGGGGGCTGGCGATCTTATTAAAAAAGAGGCCGGTATTTTTATTTGTGACGCCACTCAGGCGATCGGGCGTGTGGAGCTATCCCTTGAATCATCACATGCAGATGTGTTGTTTTTTTCTTCCCACAAATTAGGCGGGCCAGCTGGCGCAGGAGCCTTGATCTTCGCTCAAGACGATTTATTCCTCCAAGACATCCTGATCAAAGGGGGAGGCCAGGAGGCTGGACGTCGGGCTGGGACAGAAAATATTCCAGCGATTGTTGGTTTTGCGGCGGCATTTCAGTGCGCTTTGCGAGAGTTAACAACGGAAGGGCCGCGTTTACAGCAATTACAACAAGAAATTGAGGGGTATTTATCCTCAATAGCCCCATCACATGTTGTCTTTGGTCAAAAAAGCCCCAGATCGCCCAATACGGTCGCTTTTGCAATTCCGGAGATTGATAGTCAAACACTCCTTATGGCTTTGGATCTTGCCGGGGTAGCCGTATCGAGCGGGTCAGCGTGCTCATCGGGTAAGGTAAAAGAGTCGCATGTTCTCAAGGCGATGGGGATGCGTGAAAAAATATCGCTACGCATTAGTTTAGGATGGTCGACAACAAAAAAAGAGGTAGAAGAATTTGGAATCATTTTAAAAAATGTAGTAAGGGATATTCATTCACGACGCAGCGGTCCCCAGTCATAAGCCCGCTAAAGCGTGAACCATTTCGGCCGACGGACCTTGAATCCGTTGTGACGAGGAGATTGAACAATGGCGGCTCTTCAAGAGACCGTTACGCAAGTCGCTACTCTTGACGCGAGTGCGTATAAGTATGGTTTTACGACCGATATTGAATCTGAAAAAGCTCCTAAGGGGCTTAATGAAGATATCGTTCGTTTTATTTCAGCAAAAAAAAATGAGCCGCAGTGGCTAACACAATGGCGTTTGGCTGCTTACCAACGCTGGTTAACAATGTCTGAGCCAAGTTGGGCTCGTGTTCATTATCCCAAGATCGATTATCAAGATCTCTATTATTATTCAGCTCCAAAATCGACTCCTGGGCCTAAAACCATTGATGAAGTCGATCCTGAGCTTTTGCGTACTTATGAAAAACTTGGAATCCCTTTACGGGAGCAAGAAATATTAGCAGGCGTCCAAACGCGAAAAGTCGCAGTTGATGCTGTTTTTGACTCCGTCTCAGTTGCAACCACATTTAAAGAAGAGCTTGCTAAAGCAGGGGTAATCTTTTGCCCAATCTCAGAAGCCGTTCATACCCATCCAGAGCTTGTGCAAAAATATCTTGGATCTGTGGTTCCTGTAACGGATAATTATTTTGCTACGCTTAACTCCGCTGTTTTTTCTGATGGTTCTTTTGTCTATATACCTAAAGGCGTACGATGCCCGATGGAGTTATCGACATATTTTAGAATAAATGAACAAAATACGGGTCAATTCGAAAGAACATTAATTATAGCTGATAGCGACTCATACGTAAGTTATCTAGAAGGTTGTACGGCGCCAAAAAGAGATGAAAATCAATTGCACGCTGCGGTTGTAGAACTTGTCGCTCTTGATAATGCGCAAATTAAATATTCAACAGTTCAAAATTGGTATCCAGGCGATAGCGACGGTAAAGGAGGCATATATAATTTTGTTACAAAGAGGGGAGATTGCCGAGGGGAAAACTCACATATTTCCTGGACTCAGGTCGAAACTGGTTCAGCAATTACCTGGAAATATCCTTCATGCATCCTGAGAGGCAATAACTCTCAAGGAGAATTCTACTCAATTGCTGTTTCAAATGGGCATCAGCAGGTTGATAGCGGCACTAAGATGATTCATCTCGGCAAGAACACCAAAAGCCGGATTATTTCCAAAGGGATATCGGCAGGAAGATCTCAAAATACTTATAGAGGCCTTGTATCTGCGCATCGTAAGGCGGCCGGTTCTCGTAATTTTACGCAATGCGACAGCCTTCTGATTGGACACAGCTGCAGCGCGCACACCATTCCCTATATCGAAGCTAAGAATAATCATCTTCAATTTGAACATGAAGCGACAACGTCAAAAATATCTGATGAACAGTTGTTCTACGCCATGCAACGAGGCCTTTCAGCAGAAGATGCTACAGCGCTAATTGTTAATGGATTTGTTCGTGAAGTTTTACAACAGCTTCCAATGGAATTTGCTGTTGAAGCGCAAAAGCTTATTTCAATTTCGCTAGAAGGCAGCGTCGGCTGATCTAGGTATTTTTCAGGAAGTTATGAGATGTTAGAAATAAATGATTTACATGTTTCAGTAGGAGATCGCCAAATCCTTAAGGGATTAAACCTAAAGGTTGCAGCGGGAGAGGTTGCTGCAATTATGGGACCTAACGGAACAGGAAAATCTACCCTTTCCTATGTCATTGCTGGCCGTGAGGGCTATTCGATCACTCAAGGAGAAATCCTGCTAAATGGCGTAAATTTACTGGATCTTCCGCCTCATTTGCGTGCGTCAAGCGGCGTCTTTTTGGCGTTCCAGTATCCAGTAGAGATACCAGGCGTTGCCTGCATGCAATTCCTTAAAGCCGCTATGAATGCGCAAAGACGCTCAAGAGGCGAAGATGAAATTAATACGCCCGAATTTATCAAGCGCGTTCGTGAAGAATCTGAAAAACTTAAAATACATCAAGAAATGCTGAGAAGACCTCTTAATTCAGGTTTTTCGGGCGGCGAGAAAAAACGCTTAGAAATTCTCCAAATGGCGCTATTGCAGCCAAAATTATCAATTTTAGATGAAACGGATTCAGGGTTAGATATTGACGCGCTTAAAACTGTTTCTGAAGGCGTTAATTCATTACGCCGTCCTGATAGAGCATTTTTAATTATCACCCATTATCAAAGACTTCTTGATTATATTAAGCCGGATACAGTTCATGTCATGGCGCAGGGACGCATACAAAAATCTGGCGGTCCTGAGTTGGCGCTTGAGTTGGAAAAACATGGATACCAGGATTATGTTTCCAATGAGGCTGCATAAAAGATGAGCCTAAATACATTGGAAACGCATCTCCCATTCTCTTTAAATTACGCTCAAGCTTCTGCAGAAGAAATGTCGCTTGAGCGACAAGAAGCATGGGGCCGATATAAAAATCTTGGGCTTCCCAGTCATCGGCTAGAGTCGTGGCGGTATACTGATTTTCGATCGGCCTGCTCAAATTCATTTGAGCCTTCAGATACGATAATTGATCCAATTGAACTAGTTAGAGAGCATGATAGTTTTAGATTAGTTTTTATAAATGGATTTCTACGACATGAGTTGTCGGATTTAAATTTAATGCCAGATGGCGTTATTATTGAGAGTATTTATGATAATCGAAATCATTTAAATCAATCTGTTTCATTAAACTCAAATGTGTTTTCAAATTTAATTGCTGACTCTATTGTCGATCTTAACACAGCTTTAGCGGTCGATAGCTACCTAATAAAAATCGAAAAAAATATTCATCTGACCAAACCAATCGAAATACTCAACGTATTTAGTAAAAAGTGTTCGGTTTTTACAAGGATTCTTATTGAATTATCCACGAACTCACGAATTAAAGTCATTGAAACAATAAAAAATAACTCCTCAGAAGGAGTTCAAATTAATCATGTATTATCTACAAAATTAGCTCGGGATGCTGAACTTAACTTATTTAGTTATCTTTCTGGATCAGGCCTCTCTTGCACAGGAATATCCACATTATTATCAGAAGTGGGGCGCGGGGCGTCTCTTAGCTCGAATCTTTTAGTTGATTTAAATGGGTTTTTTAGACGTCAGGTCTTTGCCAAACTAGCTGAAGAACATGCAAATATTGCCTTGAAAGGCATTGTATTGGCGAAAGATAAAGGCCACATTGATAATACTATTACTATAGAGCATTGCGCTCCAAACACGACGAGCAATGAAGTTTTCCGTTATATTTTGAACGATAATTCAGTAGGCGTCTTTCAGGGAAAAATAATTGTAAGGCCAGAAGCGCAAAAATCTGATGGTTTTATGCAATCAAAAGCTATTTTACTTTCAGATCTTGCGACTATGAACTCCAAGCCTGAATTAGAAATATTTGCCGATGATGTAAAATGTAGTCATGGGTCAACGTGCGGCGAAATTAATAAAGAACAGTTGTTCTATCTCATGTCTCGTGGGCTAAATGAGCAGGAAGCAATGTCTTTATTAATTGAAGCCTTTGCTTTTGAAGCATTCTCAGAATTAAATGATGATATGATTTCTGATTTTACAAAAAATATTCTTGCCGATTGGTTATATGCTGAGAGACAGATGTCATGAATATTTCTCAGAATATATCGAATTATGATGTTTCGAAAATACGCAATCACTTTCCATTTTTGGAAGTAAGACCATATGGAAAGAATATTATTTACTTTGATAACGCGGCATCTGCGCAAAAACCAAAAATCGTCCTAGACAGATTGACGGAATTCTATTCACATGAATATGCAAATGTTCATCGAGGCTTACACTATCTCGCCAATGCTGCGACTGAAGCTTATGAAGACGCCAGATCTACAGTATGCAAATTTCTAAATGCCGAAAATCCAGAAGAAATAATATTTACTCGTGGCGCCACTGAAGCGTTGAATATCATTGCGGGCTCATTTGGTAGCGCACATATTGGCGCAGGCGATGAAATTATTTTATCGGCAATGGAACATCATTCTAACATTGTTCCATGGCATTATCTGCGTGAAAAAAACGGCGCGGTTATTCAGTGGATCGACCCAGATTTAGACGGCAATATTGATATTGATAAGCTTTCTAAACTTATCAATAAAAAAACAAAAATAATTGCGCTAACGCATATGTCTAATGTTTTAGGCGCGCCTGTTAAGATAAAAGAAATTACTAAAATGGCGCATCAGCATAATGTGCCAATTTTGATAGATGGTTCGCAAGGCGCAGTTCACCTTGAGGTTGATGTCCAGTCGCTGGGAGTAGATTTCTATGTTTTCACTGGCCATAAATTATATGGCCCAACAGGAATCGGCGTACTTTACGCTAAGAAGCCGTGGTTGGAACAACTTCCTCCCTATAGCGGCGGGGGTGAAATGATTAACACAGTCACCCGAGACAAAATAAGCTACGCAATGCCGCCCCAGCGAGTTGAAGCCGGCACGCCACCAGTCGCACAAGCTGTAGGATTAGCAGCTGCAATCAAATATCTAGATACGATTGGTCGTGAAGCGATTAGGCATCATGAAAAACAGCTGACACGCTATGCCACTGATAAGCTTTCTGAATTGAAACACATAAAAATCTTTGGCAATGCCCCTGATAAGGGACCGATAATATCCTTTAATATAAAGGGTGCACATGCGCATGACGTCGCTACAATTATAGATCATTATGGAATTGCCGTAAGAGCTGGGACACATTGCGCCATGCCATTATTATCCATGCTCGGCGCGAGCTCAACATGTCGGGCATCATTCGGTCTCTACAATACACTAGAGGAAATTGATGTTTTTATTGAAGGTCTCGCTAGGGCGCAAAGCCTATTCTCATGAGAGGATTATTTTATGACAGATAAAGCTCATGAAACGAGTTTTGTCGCTGAAAGCACAGGAGAGACGGTGGTTTTGACTGAAAACCATCCTCTTCATGACGATGTCATTAAGGCCTTAAAAACTGTTTATGATCCAGAGATTCCAGCTGATATTTATGAGCTGGGACTTATTTATCGAGTTGCTATTAACGATGATGGTATTGCTGACATTGATATGACGCTAACAGCTCCGGGCTGCCCTGTAGCGGGAGAAATGCCCATTTGGGTTAAAAACGCCGTCAGCGCTGTGCCAGGAATTTTGGATGTTCAAGTGAATATGGTGTTTGATCCCCCCTGGGATCAAAGCAGAATGTCAGATGAAGCCCGTGTGGCCTTAGACATGTGGTGAAACATGCTCGCATTGATGACGATACTCTCTAACTTAGAGTTTTTGCATGGAAATTAGATCTTCTACCGCTGTTTTAACTGTAAGCGCTGCGGCAACAGAACGTTTACGTGAAATACTCGCAAGTGCGAACAAAGGAGAAGGGCTGCGTGTTGCTGTTGAAAAAGGCGGCTGTGCGGGGATGTCTTATAAAATGACTTTAGCTGAGCCCCAGCGCGGCGACGAGGTGATAGAGACGGAAGGCGGACGCGTTATTATTGATGCAAAAGCCATTCTCTATTTGATTGGCTCAAGGCTAGATGTAAAAACAACGCAATTTTCGTCTACATTTGTTTTTGAAAATCCCAACCAAACTTCCGCTTGTGGTTGCGGGGAGAGCGTAGAGCTCAAGCCAGCTGCCTCAGCGCATTCCTAGCAGCGAGGGATCGTTGGTTATTTGATATTATTCAAATGAAATTATTTAGTATTTATGATAATGAATCCCTGATTTTGCGCGTGTTTTGAGTAATTTACTTATGCCTTCGCTATTAGATTTGCCCAAACCATTACTTTATAGAAAAGCCGCTAAGGCATTTCTTCCGATCGACGCCTCGACCTAATCAAGACAAAGCATCATTAGTCGATTGTTTGTTTTCATGGGGCGGCAGCATTTTTTTTACATTAGCTCCTTGCGCTCGCCGTCAATTTGATAATTAATAACATATTGTAATTATTGATGTATAACCCGTAGTGGCGACTGGCTTGAGGGCAAAGAATCGCATATAGAATGGGTTATCTTTTTGAATTTTTTTGAGTGGCGGAATCTTGGCTGACAACGACTTAAACACGGACGGTTCGGGTAAATCTGAACAGGACATCCGACCTGTTTCGATCGCAGATGAAATGAAGCGATCTTATCTAGATTACGCGATGAGCGTGATCGTTAGTCGTGCGCTACCTGATGTTAGAGATGGCTTAAAGCCCGTTCACCGACGCATTATGTTCTCAATGAACGAGAACGGACATACGCCAGATAAATCTTATGTGAAATCTGCCCGTATCGTCGGTGATGTTATGGGTAAATATCATCCGCACGGCGATGCAGCGATCTATGACGCGCTTGTGCGTATGGCCCAGCCTTTTTCAATGCGCCTTATGCTAGTGGATGGACAAGGTAATTTTGGCTCGGTGGATAATGATCCGCCTGCGGCGATGCGTTACACCGAGTCTAGGTTAGCCAAGCCCGCGCTCGCCTTGCTTGAGGATATCGATGAGGGGACTGTCGATTTCCAACCAAATTATGACGGCAAAGAACATGAGCCATCCGTTCTACCAGCACGGTTTCCAAATCTACTCGTTAATGGCGCAGGCGGCATTGCGGTTGGAATGGCGACTAATATTCCTCCGCATAATTTAGGAGAGGTCATTGATGGCGCAATTGCTCTAATCGACAGGCCCGATCTTTCTATTTCTGAATTGATGGAAATTATCCCTGGGCCTGATTTTCCAACAGCGGCGACAATTTTAGGGCGAGGCGGGATTAAGAGCGCTTATTCAACAGGTCGCGGTTCCATAATCATGCGCGCTAAAGGTGAAGTCGAGACGCTTCGAAAAGATAGAGAAGCGATCATTTTTACCGAAATTCCATATCAAGTTAACAAAGCGGCGTTAATTGAACGCATAGCTGAGCTAGTTAGAGAAAAAAAGATTGAAGGCATCGCAGACTTACGAGATGAGTCTGATCGAGATGGGATGAGAATAGTTATTGAGTTGAGACGCGATGCTGTTGCTGAAGTTGTCATGAATCAATTGTGGCGTCACACGTCACTGCAATCAAGTTTTTCAGTAAATATGATCGCCCTCAATGGCGGTAGGCCTGAGTTATTAACGCTTTCAGACGTTTTGAAAGCTTTTATAGATTTCAGAGAAACTGTAGTAACGCGTCGTACAAAATATCGTTTAGTTAAAGCTAGAGATAGCGCGCATCTTCAAGTAGGTTTAGCAATAGCTGTCGCCAATATTGATGAAGTCATTAGATTGATCCGCACGTCTGCTGACGCTGCGACGGCAAGAGAATCCCTAATGATACGGGATTGGCCAGCTAAAGATATGGCACCGTTAGTAGAACTCATTGCTGATCCGCGTCACAAACTATCGAGTGCAGGAACTATAAAATTATCCGAAGCTCAAGCGCGGGCTATTCTTGATTTAAGACTTCAGCGTTTAACAGCTCTAGGTCGTGAAGAAATTTCAGAGGCTTTAAATAAACTCGCCGTAGAAATTGCTGATTTTTTGGATATTCTTGGTTCGCGCGAACGTTTATTTAAAATTATTAAAGATGAAATGCTGGCCGTTAAGGAACTCCACGCAACGCCTAGGCGCACGCAAATTGTTGAGGCTGATGGCGATGTTGATGATGAAGATTTAATCGCTCGCGAGGACATGGTCGTTACCGTATCGCATGCTGGATATATCAAGCGTGTGCCTCTTTCCACCTATCGTGCGCAGCGTCGCGGTGGTAAGGGTCGGTCAGGCATGCAGACAAAAGATGAAGATTTTGTGCATCGCATTTTTGTTGCAAATACCCATACTCCAGTGTTGTTTTTCTCCTCATTTGGTAAAGCCTATAAAGAAAAGGTTTGGCGATTGCCGCTAGCTGCCCCTCAGGCTCGAGGAAAGGCGCTTGTTAATATGTTGCCGCTTGATCCTGGTGAGCGGATTACAACGATTATGCCTTTGCCCGAAGATGAGGCAAGTTGGGCAACGCTAGACGTGATTTTTGCGACGACTGGCGGCACTGTTCGGCGCAACAAACTTTCTGACTTTGTGGACGTCCGTCGCAATGGTTTAATCGCTATGAAACTTGATGACGGTGAAGCCATCGTCGATGTGGCCACAGCGACAGAAAGAGATGATATTTTCCTCACAACGAAAGATGGTCAGTGTATTCGTTTTGCAGTTCCAGAGGTGCGCGTATTCCAAGGACGCACATCAATGGGAGTTCGTGGTATTTCGTTGGGTGAAAATGATAAAGTTATCGCCTTGTCGATTTTGACTCATTTTGACGCGACAAGTGATGAAAGAATATCATATCTTAGACGCGCTAATGCGCTCAGAAGACGTATGGGAGAAGATGTCTCGACTGATCTTGGCGTCGATGGAGACGAAAGCGCATCGGATGTCGAACTTACGGAAGAACGTTTTGCTGCGATGCAAGTTGCCGAGCAAGTTATACTGACTGTTTCAGAAAACGGCTATGGTAAACGCACATCTTCTTATGAGTATCGAACAACCGGTAGAGGAGGCAAAGGTATTGTCGCCATGGCGGTCAATCCCCGTAATGGTAAACTAATCGCCGCTTTTCCAGTGTTGCAAGATGATGAGATTATGCTCGTTACGGATGGTGGTCAGTTAATTCGTTGCCCCGTCGGTGGGATCAGAATAGCGGGCCGAGGCACTCAGGGCGTGATTGTGTTCAATACAGCTGCGGATGAGCGTGTCGTTTCAGTCGAACATATTGGCGATGTTGGCGCTCAAGAAGAGGATGAAGTCTAGTATAGGCTTTAAGCAAGCGTATTTGATGCGGTAGATCCTTGAGATCGCCTTATAAAATAAAGTAAGCTCTTTCAATGTCCAAGATAGCTATTTATTCAGGCACTTTTGATCCGTTAACAAACGGCCATTTGCATATTATAAAATCTGCTGCAGAAATATTTGATAAAATAATTGTCGCCATAGGAGTAAATCCGAATAAAACACCTTTATTAAGTTTGAAGGATCGTCAAGAAATACTCGTTAAAGTTTGCCAAAAGATAAGTGAGTGCAAAATTGAAGTGATATCATTTGAGGGCCTTGTTGTTGAGGCAGCGCTTGCTCATGATGCTAAATTTATAATAAGAGGTTTGCGCGATGACGGCGATTTCAATTATGAAATGCAAATGGCTGGGATGAATTCAACTCTGGCTCCGCATGTCCAGACAGTTTTCCTACCCTCAGCTAGCGACATACGTCATATTAATTCTACGCTCATCCGGCAAATTGCAAAATTAGGTGGCGATATAACGCCATTTGTTCCCAAAGAAACTCATGACATATTGCAGCATAGAATAATCAACAATCTATAAAATATAATTGGAGGATAAATGAAAAACACATCATATCGTCTATCGAAACTAATCGCATTCTTCCTTTCATTAAGCTTTTTGTATTCAGCTCATGCTGAAGACGCCCACACGCTCTATTTGGATACAAAAGATGGAAGAATAACAATACAGCTTCGTCCAGATCTTGCTCCCAAGCATGTTGAGCGTATTGAAAAATTAGCAAAAGAACATTTCTACGATGGGATCGTTTTCCATCGTGTTATTGAGGGATTTATGGCTCAGGCTGGAGATCCAACAGGAACAGGGCTTAGTGGATCGCGTTATCTCGATTTGAAAGCTGAATTTACCGATACGCCCTTTAAGAGAGGATCTCTTGGCATGGCCCGAGATCCTAGTGATAAGGACTCTGCAAATTCTCAATTCTTTATTTGCTTGGCAGATCAGCCTCAATTAAATGGTAAATATACAAATTTTGGCGAAGTTGTTAGTGGGATGGACTTGGTTGATAAAATTAAAAAAGGATCCAAGTCCGAAAATGGCAAAGTTACAGATCCTGATAAAATTATCAAACTTAGAATGGCTGGCGATAATAGCTGAAATAAATATGGATAGTATCCTGTAAAGATTAGCATGTTTCCAATGGATTGGAGTTGAGATGACCATTGAGGCGAATACCCTAACACTAGAGACCACTCAGGGGCCTGTTGTTATAAAATTGAAACCAGAACTGGCGCCAAATCATGTTGCCCATATAAAGAAACTCGTCAGTGAAGGGTTCTATGACGGTATAGTCTTTCATCGAGTTATAGATGGATTTATGGCTCAGACTGGGTGCCCGCTTGGCACGGGAACGGGTGGGTCAAAATATCCAAATTTGACACAAGAATTTAATGATGCGCCTCATGTTAGAGGCACATGCTCTATGGCGCGCGCATCGCATCCTGATACGGCTAACTCTCAGTTTTTTATATGTTTTAAAGATTCTCGCTTTCTGGACCGTCAATACACAGTCTGGGGTGAAGTGACGTCGGGCATGGAAAACGTAGATAAATTGAAAAGAGGCGAGCCCGTGCGCGACCCTGACAAAATCCTAAAAGCTACTCTTAACTAACGGCTCTATAATTTAAAAAAAATGGCCAGTTCGCTGGCCATTTTTACATGAATAAAAATTTTATGCTCGTTGATCGTTTTAATTTTGATCTCCCTGAAGATCGAATAGCTTTGAGACCTGTGCGACCGCGAGATGCGGCGCAAATGCTTGTTGTTTCGCAAGATCGCCAATTATTAGATAAGCATATATCAGACCTACCTCTAATGCTTCGTCCGGGAGATGCCCTGGTTATCAACAATACAAAAGTCATCCATGCACGCTTAAAAGGTCAAAGAATTCGTAATGACAATAAAGCAGCAATTGAAGCAACTCTTATTAAAAAATTAGATAATGAAATTTGGGAGGCTTTGGTAAAACCAGCAAAAAAACTTCGAATTGGGGATGTATTAGAATTCTATTCCAATAATATTTCAATAAAAGCCAGAGTAGAAAATAAACAAGACAGCGGACAGGTTACTCTTTTATTCGACCATACGTCGGTTGATTTAGAACAAATCATTCAAATGATTGGAGTGCTACCACTTCCGCCATATATTTCTGGAAAAAGGGAACCCGATGAGGCTGATGAAGTAGATTATCAAACCTATTTTGCTTCAGAGCCAGGAGCTGTCGCAGCGCCTACAGCCGGCCTTCATTTTACAAAACAATTAATAAACAAACTGGTTCAATCCAACATAAAAATATTTTCAGTGACTCTCCATGTTGGAGCAGGAACATTTTTGCCAGTCAAAGTAGAGAATACAAATGATCATGTCATGCATAAGGAATATGCCTATATTAACAAAGAAACGGCTGAGCAGCTTAATGAAATTAAAAGAAAGCAGGGTAGAATAGTCGCCGTAGGAACAACGGCTTTAAGAGTTTTAGAGAGCGCAAGTAACGAAAGCGGGTATATAGAACCCTATAGTGATTTTACAGACATATTCATTACCCCAGGATACAAATTTAAATTTACTGATTTGTTGCTAACTAATTTTCATCTTCCAAAATCAACTCTCTTTATGCTTGTGAGCGCTTTTGCAGGTTTAGAAACCATGCATCATGCTTATAAATACGCAATTGATCACAAATATAGATTTTATTCATATGGCGACGCCTGTTTATTATCCAGAGAGATTATATGACAAATCATCTTAATTATCGGTTGATTGCTCAGTGGTGTGAGGATCCACAGGTCGCTATTTTTAACATTGATACGCAAATAAAAGATAATTTGATTTCATCAAATTGGGATATATTTGGTTCATTCGATCTTGATGGAGCGCATACGCGTCCCTTTGTTTTGCGAAAAAATGGGCTGATTGACTTTGGCTATTTAGATCCCATTAAATGGACTACTAATATAAGAACGATTGCGCCAGTTGTAGGCAATATATTCTCTATTTCATTTAATGAACAAGACTCGGGAGCTTATAAAATCGTAAAAATTGCCGCACTTGGGCAGAAGAAAAGTAGTTAAATATGTCTCTTAAATTCACTGTTGAAGCAAAAGATAAAACTGCCCGCGCTGGAATAATTTCAACTAGTCGCGGCGTAATAAAAACTCCTGCATTTATGCCTGTCGGGACTGCCGCGACTGTAAAGGCTATGTTTATAAATGATGTTCGTTTAGCTGGGGCGGATATTATACTTGGCAACGTCTACCACCTTATGTTGCGGCCTGGTGCAGAACGCATCGCTCGTCTGGGTGGATTGCATAAATTCATGAATTGGCCATATCCAATTTTAACGGACTCTGGCGGCTTTCAGGTCATGTCGCTGTCAAAATTAAGAAAATTATCAGAAGAAGGTGTGGTTTTCCAATCGCATATTGATGGATCAAAACATTTATTGTCGCCAGAAAGATCATTAGAAATACAGGATTTATTAGGTTCAGATATTCAAATGCAGTTTGATGAATGTATTAAATTACCTTGTTCAGATGATGAAGCGTCACGAGCGATGAATCTATCATTAAGATGGGCGGAGCGGTCTCAAAAGGCCTTTAGGAAGGTAGAGGGGCGTGGCATCTTCGGCATTGTTCAAGGAGGATCAAACAAGGAATTACGGATTCAAAGCGCTAAAACCTTAGCTGAGATGGAATTTGATGGATTAGCTATTGGTGGATTGGCGGTGGGTGAACCCCAGGAAATTATGTTAGATATGCTTGAAACAACCATCCCATATCTACCAGATCATAAACCACATTACTTAATGGGTGTCGGTACGCCGGATGATTTGATTAAAGCCGTGTATCGGGGAATAGATATGTTTGATTGCGTTATGCCAACGAGAGCAGGGAGACACGGATTAGCCTATACGCGGTATGGAGCCATGAACATAAGGAACGCAAAATATGCGGAAGACATAAGACCTATAGACCCACATTCATCTTGTGCAGCAACCAATAGTTATTCTCGAGCGTATCTACATCATTTGGTTAGATCTCAAGAGATACTAGGAATGATGTTATTAACTCAGTCAAATATTGCATATTATCTTAATCTTATGCATGAAATCAGAGACGCTATTTTTAAAAGTTCTTTGGAAGAATTTATGGTAAAAACCACCGAAAATTGGAAAAAAGGCGACTTCGAATGACTTTTATCCTCTATTTTTTGGTTTGATGAATATATGAATAAATATAATAAAGTTAAATCATTTTTGAATGATGTTACTGAATTTAATAAATTCAGCAAAAAGACTATTGTTTATCATGATGAAGAAATACCCTATTTCATAAATGAATATTGGACTGCAAAACAACGGATGAGCTCTAATTTACATGAAATTAGCTATAGAGCTTGTTTTAAGCCACAGCTTCCTGAGTTTTTTATTCAACGATTAACTGAGGAAGGCGACTTTGTTTATGATCCTTTTATGGGGCGGGGCACTACACCTATTCAAGCTGCGTTAATGAGACGAAATGCTGCAGGTTCAGATGTTAATCCATTATCTCTACTTCTAACAAGACCAAGGCTAAAGCCTCCAACATTAGAGGAGATTAAATATACATTGGACCAAATGGATTTAACTAATAAAGTTGCAGCAAATTTACGCGAAGATTTACTGCCATTTTTTCATATAAAAACTTTAAATCAAATATGCTCTCTTCGAGAATTTCTTTTAGACAATGCCCCGATTACAGGAAAAATTGATCCTATTAGCGATTGGATCAGAATGGTGGCTCTAAACAGACTCACTGGTCATTCTCCAGGTTTTTTCTCAGTATATACACTGCCGCCAAATCAAGCTGTATCGATTGAATCACAAATAAAAATAAATATAAAACGTAATCAGACAGCGGTAGAAAAAGATATTGCATCTCTTATCTATAGGAAATCAAAGTATTTATTGAAAGACTTTGTATCAATTAATAATGCCCAAAACAATTTATTTATAGCAGAAGCCCATGATTTAGATCGTCTTGAAGATAATTCAATTGATTTAGTTGTTACATCTCCACCATTCCTAAATATTGTGAATTACAAACAAGATAATTGGATGCGTAATTGGTTTGCTGGAATTAATGAAAATATTAATATTTCTCATATCGCGAATTTATCTGATTGGACAGAAATGATTCATAAAGTCATTAAGGAACTTTCGCGAGTTATTAAACCAGGTGGGTTCCTAGCGTTTGAAGTGGGGGAGGTAAAAGGTGGAAAATGCGCTCTAGAAAAAAATGTTTGGAGTTGTATGTCTAATTTGCCCTTTAATCGAATTGGAATACTCGTCAACCAACAAGATTTTACCAAAACCGCCAACTGCTGGGGAGTAAGCAATAATCAGAGCGGAGTTAACACAAATAGGATAGTAGTTGCGCAAAGAATTTAACCTGCGCGCAACAATCTCAAAGCCTCGTCTTTTTCGAAAAGATAAAGCAAAATACGCAGCGCTTTGCCTTGTGCGCTTATTAAATGTGGATCCTTAGTAAGAATTAGATTTGCGTAATCATGAGCAACAGCAAGCAATCGAGCGTGTTCTTTTAAATTGGCTATTTTAAAACTGGGTAATCCTGCCTGTTTCGTGCCTAATATTTCGCCTTCGCCGCGCAATCTTAAATCTTCCTCAGCGATATGGAACCCATCTTGCGACTGTCGGATCATCATCAATCTTGATTTAGCCATTTGGCCCAATGGACCTTTATAGAGTAAGATGCAAGTTGATTTTATATTGCCACGGCCAACACGTCCTCTCAATTGATGCAATTGAGACAAGCCAAATCTTTCCGCACGTTCAATTACAATAATATTTGCGCTTGAAACATCAACGCCCACCTCAATTACTGTTGTTGCAACCAGTATTTTAGTAACTCCTGATTTAAATAATTCCATTGCATTATCTTTTTCATCATTTTTCATTTTTCCATGTATCAATCCAACACTATCTCCAAAAACTGACTGTAAGTGTATAAGTCGATCTTGTGCTGCAGAAAGGTCTAATTCATCATTTTCCTCAACAAGAGGACAGACCCAATATGCTTGTGATCCTTGTTTTATCGCTCTGCGAAGAGCATCAATTATTTCTTCTAATCTGGATATTGGTAAAGCTCGAGTATCAATTTCTAATCTATTAATTGGTTTTTCATCAATAATTGATATGTCCATGTCGCCAAAAGTAGTCAAAGCAAGCGTTCTGGGTATTGGAGTTGCTGTCATAACGAGGAGATCTACAGCTTTCCCCTTACTTGAGAGAATTAGTCTTTGTTCAACGCCAAATCTATGCTGTTCATCGATTATTGCGATGCCTAATGATTTAAATTCAATGTTATCTTGAAGAATTGCATGGGTGCCAATAATAATGTCAATTTGACCTGAAGATAATCTTTCGACTATTTCCTTTCTTTTAGCACTGGATAATTTACCCGTTAATAATTCTAATTTTACATCAGTCTTGCTCAAGATGTTTTTTATATTGTCGAAATGCTGTCTTGCTAAAATTTCTGTTGGAGCCATAAGCGCGGCTTGTTCACCGCTTTCTATAACATATAGCATTGATATTAGTGATATAATCGTTTTTCCAGAACCAACATCTCCTTGAATGAGACGAAGCATTTTGGTATTTGACATTAAATCATGTTTAATTTCATTTAAGACTCTTTCTTGAGCATTAGTTAATTTATAGGGCAGGGAATCTATTACTTTTTTTGAGATAACTTGATCGACTTTCCTCTTTTCTCGATATTCGCGTTTAATTTGCGAGCGCATTAAGCCTAAAGCCAACTGTCCTGCGAGTAATTCATCTAAAGCTAATCTTTGACGAGAATTATGTTGTGGCGATAGAGCAAAACTACTTTCCGGTTGATGAACGGATGTTAAAGCAGCATGAAAACTCGGCAGTTTAAATGAACTCAGTACACTTTCCTCATGCCATTCATCAAAAACGGGTATTTTAGTTAGCGCGTATTCTGTGGCTTTATTTATATATCTGGGAAATAGGCCTTGAGTTAGCCGATAAACAGGCTCAATTAGCGGCAATCGAAGAAATGCATCTTCATCTAGCATGCGATCTGGATGGACAATCTGTAACCTTCGATCATATTTTTCAATTTTTCCAGAAATCCATCGGGTCGACCCAATCGGAAGACTTTTTATTATCCAATCAGGATTAGCGCGGAAAAATAAAAGATCTAATTCACCGCTATCATCACGAACGATTACTCTTAAAGGAATTTGTTTGTTTTTAAATTGACTTATTTTATATTCAACAATTATGACTTTTATCACAACAATTGTATCAATATTAGCTTCAGAAATTAATACGCGCTGGCTTCGATCAATTATATTGATTGGCAGATTAAATAATATATCGAC
>OMIO01000149.1 GCA_900299115.1 Methylocystaceae bacterium
GAGCAATGCGTATTGACAGTATAGAACTCGTCTCAAAGAAAGGCGGAAAATCTGGCGACTGGGTATGTGGAGAGATGGGCTAAATGACAAGTCCCCTTCTATCCGTCGATGAAGCCCGGCATCGCATTCTCAGCGGCGTTCCAATTCTCGCGCAAGAAACGATCCCGCTTCAGCATGCTCAAGGACGCCTCCTCTCCCGCGCTTTGTCAGCACGCCGCACCCAGCCTCCTGTTGATGTATCCGCCATGGATGGCTATGCGCTCAAAACAGAAGATCTCACAAAGCCAAAAGGCCTTCGTCTCATTGGAGAGAGCGCAGCTGGTCATGGATTTGAGGGCCTCTTAGGTGAGGGCGAAACTGTGCGTATTTTCACTGGCGCGCCAGTGCCTAAAGGCGCAGACGCTGTTCTGTTGCAAGAAGACGCCTTACGCTCTGAAGATGGGATGATCCATCCACGTGAAAGCCTATTTTCTGGCGAAAACATCAGACAGAAAGGCCTCGATTTTAGCGAGGGCCAAGCTGCATTACCTGCAGGCGCCAAACTGGGACCCGCAGAACTCGCGCTTGCAGCTGCAATGAACCACGCTGAAGTTTCTGTTGTGCGTCGTCCACGTATCGCGATCATGGCTTCTGGCGACGAACTTGTGCTTCCCGGCAACAATCCAGGCCCCAACCAAATTATTGCTTGCAATAGTTTCGCTGTCGCGGGTCTTGCCCGTGAAGCAGGAGCCGAAGTCCTCGATCTCGGGCTATTCAAAGACGATCTTGAGCAACTCCAGTCTGGCATCTCTCAAGCGCGGGCGCTGAAGGTCGATATTCTTGTTACTCTGGGCGGCGCATCTGTCGGAGACCATGATTTATTGCGACCAGCGCTCGTTGAACAAGGGATGAAACTAGACTTTTGGCGCATTGCCATGCGCCCAGGCAAACCGCTCATCTATGGCGCGCTCGGCGACATGCGCATTCTCGGCCTGCCAGGCAACCCCGTTGCGGCCTTCGTCTGTTCGCTGGTCTTTCTCGCGCCGCTCATTCGTGCCTTGCAGGGAGATCCTCAAGCAAGCGAAGTTCAAATGGAGCCAGCCTTCATTGGCTCGGATTTACCAGCCAATAAAAGTCGAAGAGATTACATGCGGGCGAGCTTGACGCGCGATGCTGATCATCGACTGATCGCAACGCCTCAGCCCCTCCAAGATTCCTCCCTTCTGACTGAGTTGACGCAATCGCAAGCGCTTCTTGTCAGAGAGGCTGGCGCGCCGGCCACTATGAAGGGCGACCCCTGCTCCATTATCCGCCTCGCGCGCTAGCAAGATATGCCTGCGCCCAGCCGGATGACCGTGACTTTAGCCCTTCCTCATGGCAGACAGAGATCTTAAACACGACCTCAGCCGATGATCGGTCACTAACCCTGTAACGGGAGCTTGGGCGCCATGTCGATTATTGATTCCGTGCGTAAATCTCTCGTCCCCATTCATCCGGAAGGCTATGTGTTTATTGGGGCCTTCGGCGTTGCGTCGCTCTTCCTAAACTGGCTTTCGCCAACGCTGGGCTGGCTCGGGTTCATCGCCACGGCGTGGTGCGTCTATTTTTTCCGCGATCCGCCTCGGGTTACGCCACTGCGTGAGGGCGCGGTCGTTTCGCCGGCGGATGGCGTGATTTCTGCGATTGGCTTTTTTACTCCGCCGCCGGAGCTTGGCTTGGGCGCAGCCCCGCTGCAACGTATTTCAGTCTTTATGAGCGTATTTGACGTCCACGTGAACCGCGCTCCAATAAGTGGCAAAGTCATAAAAGTCGCTTATAAGCCTGGTATCTTTCTCAACGCTGATCTTGATAAAGCGAGTGAGGATAATGAACGCAACGGTCTGCTTATCGAAACTCAATTTGGACGCTTTGGCGTTGTTCAAATCGCAGGTCTCATCGCCCGTCGCATTGTCTGCTTTATAAAGGAAGGCGAAAATATAGGCGTTGGCGAGAGATTTGGACTAATTCGTTTTGGATCGCGCGTCGACGTTTATCTCCCCGCTAACATAAAGCCATTAGTTGCTGTGGGAGCTCGCGCAATCGCTGGCGAGACTATTCTTGCCGACGTCAGCGTTAACGCTCCCGTCACAAGCTTTAAGACAGGCTAAGGTTGCGCTACATGCCAGAGGAAAAAAACAAGCAGGATCAAACATGGGATAGTGATTTATCCCCCTCTGAGCTTCGCCGTTTGCGCTTTCGAAATATTCCGCTTCGTGTTGTCTTGCCAAATATTGTTACATTATTGGCCCTATGTATGGGGCTAACAGCTATTCGCTACGCCATTGAAGGTCGTTTTGAAACCGCTGTTACTGCAGTGATGATGGCTGCGGTGTTAGATGGCCTGGATGGCCGCATCGCACGCGCGCTTAAGGGCACATCGCGTTTTGGCGCCGAGCTCGACTCTCTTTCTGATTTTGTTGATTTTGGCGTTGCGCCCGCAGTTATTCTCTATCTATGGAGTTTGCATGAAATAAAAGGATTGGGATGGTTTGCCGTTCTTGTGTTCGTTATTGCCGCCGCGTTACGTCTAGCAAGGTTTAACGTCATGATCGACGATCCCGCCAAACCTGCATGGCAGGCGGAATTCTTTGTTGGCATGCCTGCGCCGGCTGGAGCGGTAACAGTATTGCTGCCGCTTTATCTGCATCTTTCCGTTTTAGAAATTCCCTCTACAAAATTCATAGCGGTGATCAACATTGTCTATGTCATCGTCATCGCGCTTTTAATGGCGAGCCGTATTCCGCATTTTTCTGGTAAACGTATTGGGCGCATCCCTCGAGATCTGGTGATCCCAGTGCTCTTTGGCGTTGGCGCGACAATTTTGCTCTTGGCGATTTTTCCTATGGAGCTTCTCGCGGTCGTCAGCCTGACGTTTCTTGCTATGATCCCAGTGAGTATTAAACGTTATCAAATATTATCCAAAGCCAATCCTTAAGCCGTTTTCGCTCTAAACAGATTAACGGAGCCTTTTGGCTTATTGCGCAGGCAAAGGCGCTAAATCCTTGGTTTCAATGTTTGGATTTTTACGTGCCGGTTCGCTTGGTTGCGCGTCAATTATGGCGTGTTTATTTGCATCATCCGCTCTTGGAGCTGTGAGCTGACCCCCTATTTTTTTAACAACATCCGGCGCCTCTGAAAAAGCGCCATGACCTACAAAATCCGTTGAAAAAGAAGAAATGTCCTGAACGGAAACGCCAAGACGATCCAATTCAGACTTGTCTTCAGCCTTTGAGGGATCGAGAGCGCCAACTCTGGGGCGGTCCCCAGCGATCCTGGAGGAGAGGGACAAGGCGCGGTCGTTATTGGCGATAAAAATAGACACATGACCTGGACCAACCCGCGCAACCTGCTGTCGAAAGACATTTAGATCGATGTCGGGATTGGCTAACATTACTTGTCCTAATCGCCCATCAAGATCCCCGTGCCCTGAGATCGCGACAGCGCGCAAGGTTTCCATACTCAACCAAGCGCCCATGGAGTGAGCGAGTATATGAACCCGACCAACTCCAGGAGTTTGCGCAAGCCGCAACAAAATTTTTTCTAATGCATCCCGAGAAACAGTCGCGGCCTCTTTGTCTGACTCGTAATTAAATAATCCTCCGCGTGAGTTCCAAGTAAAGAGAGCCGTGACGCCTGAAAAACTGCCATCGGCGACAATTTGCGCGAGACGAAATCGCGCTTCATCTAAGCCGGTATTAAAACCATGCACATAAAGCAAAATATCACGCGAGACGCCGATGCGACCTGAAACATGAGTGGCAATTTCGCGATAGAAATCTTCCTCGTCCAAAGACCGTTTAGAGAGCACTGTAAAATGTTTAAATTTATCTGCGGCTCCAAAACTTGGCTTTTCAATAGCTCCTGTTTGGTGATCTCTGGGCACGCCTATGGTTGTGAGGGAGTATTTTGCAGAACCGTCATCCACAACTCCCTCGTTGCGCCTGGTGGAGGCAACAAACAAAGGAACGCTCATTGGCTCGTTTTTTGACGAAGAAAAATAAGATCCCTCGCCAACTAATCGGTCCACGATCCCTGGACCCTCAGGATTACAGCCTGTGAGGGGAAACAAGAAAAATATTAAAAATAACAGATTTAAGCTTTTACTTTGCATATTTAATTAAGAAGTCCCGTTTTACCGCCCCATAATCGAAGAACTCTCGAACAACGACCGATTCATCGATCTTTTTTCTCTTCATATCTTGCGCTTCGAAAAGAACAAAATGGCGACTAGCTATGGTGCAATAAGTCATCGAAGATGAACATAAGCCCAACAGCCTAACAGGCGTAATTTTGTCACACTTGCGCTGTCCCAACCGCCCCGTGCATACTATATCCTCAAGGGATCTATCTGGGAGAGGCGCAGCAAATTATGCGCTATTGTAATCAAAAATGTGGATCAAGGTATTAGGATCAGGGGCCGGCGGCGGATTTCCTCAGTGGAATTGCAATTGCGCAAACTGCCAAGCAGTCAGAGGCCAGACGCCAGGTTTCCATCCCCGAAGTCAATCCAGCCTAGCTGTGAGCGCTGATGGCGCGAACTGGCTGCTTTTAAATGCTTCGCCTGATCTTAGAGAACAAATTTCTAAGACGCCGCAGCTTGCTCCTGCTGCAAGGGATTCTGTTCGAGCCAGTCCGATAAAGGCTGTTGCGCTGACCAATGGAGATGTGGACCATGTCGCCGGTCTCCTCACCATGCGCGAAGCTCAGCCCTTTAGCGTTTATGCCGCTCGCCGTGTAATCGATGCGTTGAGCCTCAATCCAATCTTTTCAATCCTTCAACCTCAACTCGTTCCACTGGTGGAATTACAGCTGGAAAACAGTCATGAGATTTCTGGCGCCCAAATGGATTTGGGTCTTGAACTCTTGCCTTTTGCAGTTCCTGGAAAAATTGCGCTTTATCTTGAAAATAAAGACGCTCAAAATTTTGGCACCCAGGCCGGCGATACGCTCGGATTTAAAATTACTGATAAAAAATCGCGCGCATTCTTCTACTATATCCCAGGGTGTGCGCAATTTAATCAAAGCTTAATTGATCGATTACAAGAAGCGCCACTTGTATTTTTTGATGGAACCTTATTCCACGAAAATGAAATGATTAATCAAGGTCTGATGGGTAAAACAGGCTCACGAATGGGGCATATGAACATTGACGGGCCAGACGGCTCTATGAATGCTTTTGAAAAACTCAACGTAAAACGAAAAATCTACATTCATTTAAATAACTCCAATCCTGTTCTAAATGAATTTTCAAAAGAACATCAAATTGTTACAGCAGCAGGATGGGAAGTCGCTAAAGATGGATTGGAGATAAAACTGTGACTAAGAGTTTCATTTCTGACTGGCGAGGGATGGCGCCGCTGTCAGAGTCCGAATTCGAAAAATCGATCCGTGCAGTTGGCGATGAACGCTATCATGACAAGCATCAATTCCATAAATTATTGCATAGCGGCGCGCTCAATAAAGACCAAGTCGCCGCATGGGCATTAAATCGATATTGTTATCAAGAAGCCGTCCCCAGAAAAGACGCAGCCTTCATTAGTCGCGTGCATGATCGAGAGTTGCGCCGCGAATGGATCAATCGGATTCTTGATCACGATGGCTATGGAGAAGAAACAGGAGGAATTGAGCGGTGGCTCGTTTTGACTGATGCGTTAGGTTTTTCAAGAGAGTATGTTTTATCACGAACAGGCGCCCTTCCGACAACGAAATTCGCCGTCGAAGCCTATGTCAATTTTGTTGTTGAACAGCCGCTTGTTGTTGCAGTTGCATCTTCATTAACAGAACTCTTTGCGCCCTCAATTCATCGCGAAAGAATTTCTGGCATGCTGGAAAGCTATAATTTCGTTAATGATCACGTTATGTCTTACTTTAAAAGAAGACTCTCTCAGGCTCCACGAGATTCTGAGTTTGCTTTATCATTTGTCATTAAAAATGCAGTTACCCGAGAAGAACAGCAAGCCTGTATTAATGCTGTGAGGTTTAAATGCGATGTATTGTGGTCGCAGCTTGACGCTCTCCATCATGCCTATGTCTCGCCAGGACTAATCCCTCCTGGCGCCTGGCGGCCCGGCGATGCGAATGTCTGATAATCCTTCAATCCGCTATCAAATAACGCCTTCATCGCGCCCAGGGTTTACCCGTTATAGCCGGCTCCATGAGGATCACGCGCGTAATAGAACTGTTTTGTTAGCGCCGGAGCGAGCATATGAATTAGATCCAATCAGTCTTGAGGTGTTGCAAAATATAGACGGCGCAACGACTATAAATAATTTATGCCAAAGGCTTGCTGAGAAATTTACAGCCCCGCTTGAAATTATAACTCGCGATGTCATACAGCTTCTTCAAGGCCTTTCTGATAAAAGGCTCTTGCAAGAAGGCCTCAATCCGCTCACTAAAAAGACGGTAAGCGGAAACAAACAAAATGACGCCGGTTACTTGCCAGGTCCCACGGGACTATTGGCTGAACTTACGCATCGTTGTCCGCTTCAATGTCCCTATTGCTCAAATCCGCTAGAACTGGAGCGCGTCACGAGTGAAATGAGCGCCGCAGAATGGGCGGAAACATTTAGACAAGCTGCATCTATTGGCGCCCTACAACTCCACCTCTCTGGAGGCGAACCAACAGCCCGCCGTGATCTAGAAGAGATACTTGGCCATGCGGTAGAGGCTGGACTTTATACCAATCTAATTACATCGGCAGTCTTACTCTCTAAAGACCAATTATCACGCTTGGCTAATATTGGATTAGATCATATTCAAATTTCTATTCAAGATGTCGTTGAAGAGAATTCTGATCTTATATCAGGATATAAAGGAGCGCTTGAAAAAAAATATGCTGTTGCGCGTTGGGCGCGCGAATTAGGTATAGGACTTACAATCAACGCGCCGATACACCGAAAAAATATTATGAATTTGGAAAAGATTATTGAGTTCGCTGTTGAAGTCGATGCCCAAAGAATCGAAATAGCGCATATTCAGTATTATGCCTGGGCTCAAAAAAACCGCGCGGCCTTAATTCCAACAAAAGAAATATTTCTAGAAACTGTAAATATTGTAGAAGCAGCGAAACAGCGCTTAATTGGCGTATTAAATTTTGATTTTGTCATTCACGACTATTACGCTAGTCGCCCAAAAAAATGTACCGGTGGCTGGGGCCAATCTATCATTGTTGTTACACCTTCCGGCACAGCGCTTCCCTGTCATGCGGCGCAAACCTTGCCAGGATTGACCTTTGATAATGTCAAAGATCAGCCTCTTTCAAAAATCTGGGAAACAAGTTCTGCATTTAACGCCTATCGTGGCCTTGAATGGATGAAAGAGCCCTGCAGATCTTGTGATCGCCGTGAGCTTGATTATGGCGGGTGTCGTTGTCAGGCCTATGCTTTTTCTCAAGATCCCGCTGCAACCGATCCAGCATGCGCTCTTTCAAGCGATCACACTACCTTTGCCGCGCTCGCTGAACACGAGGCCTATGCGCCTGCGCCAGCATTCATTTATAGGCGTTATGACGCGCTATCAAAAAATAAAAATTAAAAAAATATTAATAAATTAAATTATGAGATTCTCTATTTTAAAATGGAGAATTGAGTCGTTTAGTAACCAAAGAGCAACTTCCGTCCTCTACCATGCAACTTGTCTCGCCAAGTTAATAAATGGTTACGCATGCAATGAGCGTATTGGAGTGAAAATCATGAAGTCGCGGGATACCCTTGTGCGCTTGAAAAAGTTCCAAGTAGAAGAAAAGCGCAGACGCATTGTGCAATTAAATGCAATGATTACAGAATTCACACGGCTTTCAAATGAGCTTGAGAGAGAAATTACCACTGAAGAAACACGCGCCAATATCACAGATCCTAATCATTTTGCCTACCCCACTTATGCGCGCGCGGCGCGGGGACGCCGAGATAATATGGTTGCGTCAATCAATGATTTAAAAACACAATTAGAAGAAGCCGAGAATTTATTCCAAGAAGCAAACGACGAATTTTTAAAAGCCCAAAATCAAGAAGCCCGAGACCGGGGTGCTGAGCGAATGGTCGATATTGTGGCTGAGCTACAGGTTACTGAAACGGCTCAAATATTCCGTCGCAATGTATAAGAGATAATCTCGAGGCTATTCGTCGCCATCCCCAGCAACGCCGTCAAAAGCTTCCGCAAATATAGCCTCTGTGGTCCCCTTTAAGACTGAAAGACCGTAGAGCCCGATTAAATAAAGCGCTGCGCCGCTAAAGGCGCGCGCTACTGGCCCTGGCGAGCGGATTTGCGCGAGGGTCGCCTCAAGCTGATCAGCAAAGTGCATGCGCATTGCTTCCAGATGCATACGTCCGCGGCGACTAGCTACATTACGCGTTAAAACGTAGCCAAGAGCATAAATAGAAGCAATCGAAGCCATGATTAAGAACAAAAGATAAGAAATATTTGATTGCCCGGCATCAATCAGCAACTTAGCCTTGAAGCCGCCAAAAAACAGGATTGTTAGCGCACCTATAATTTCTGCTGCGCGGCGCGCACTTAAAACTCTCGGCGATAGCAAAAGATTTTCTAACCCTAGCCGCGCCCGGACTGGCATTAATAGTCTGTTTAAATCCTCTCTGAGGGTTCGATCGTCAAAAATCTCCTGAATTTTAGGGCCACTCTTAATTTTTTCCAATAAGCGAAGTTCAAGTTCAGCTATTTCATCTGGATTAGGCAACTGATTGGTAGTTTTGATCCGACCCTCATTCGTCAATAAAACAAAACCGCGCTCGTCGAGATCATAGATCAAAGTACGAATAACCTGACTTAGACCTCCTGATAAATAAGCCATTTCCATGGGATCCGGCGCTTCAGGGATTGAAAGCGGCGCACGCCCACTTCTATCAGCAAAAAAAATTATAAAATAAATTGAAAATAATACACCTAAGACAACCAGACCAAAAATATTCAAAAAATCAACAGCTGAGAGATTAAAAAAAATATCATCTAGCATTTGATCTACTCCAAAATATTTTTAAACCTTTA
>OMIO01000150.1 GCA_900299115.1 Methylocystaceae bacterium
CTATGTATGGACGGGATAACCGCTGAATGCATCTAAGCGGGAAACCCACCTCAAAACGAGTTCTCCCTTGAGAGCCGTGGAAGACGACCACGTTGATAGGCTGGGTGTGGAAGTGCGGTGACGCATGGAGCTGACCAGTACTAATAGCTCGATTGGCTTGATCTCTCTCATTTATCGACGCCCATACTTGGGTTGAATAGAAATCCATTTGCTTCTTATTGTGTTTCGCCGGCCTGGTGGCCTTCGGCGGAGCGATCAGACCCGATCCCATCCCGAACTCGGCCGTCAAACGCTCTCGCGCCAATGGTACTATGTCTCAAGACCTGGGAGAGTAGGTCGTTGCCAGGCCTGCCAAGCACAATAGATCCTCTTTATTGACCCGCCTCAGAGCAAACACAGCGTCCTTTTTTCAAATAAATCTTCTTTTCTTCCCCTTTTGCGCGGAATTTGGGCGTTTTGCCCCTTTTTCCCTTCTTGATCTTTTGCGTCGCAGCATTATATTTATTGCAACGCAGCAAGACCTCTTGTTTCGTCGCCCTCCTTGGGCGTTTCCTCCCTAGACTTGGGCCGCTAGCATTCTGGCGGCCCTTTTTCTTTTTTTTCATCGCAGTTTGTCTTATGCTTTTTAAAGTCAAACGTGCTTTGGCGCTTCTCGCGTAAATTTTCCTTAGCGCGAGGGAACTCAACTCGGTCTCTTAGAGATCGTTGCGCAAATGATAAAAGGTTTAAAATGAAGATTAAGCTTGGGCTTGTCGCACTGCTCGCATTTTGTTTCATGTCCGCGCCTGTTTTGGCGTCGAAACTTTCTGAAAAACTCATTGAAGACGCCAAAGAAGCTTGCGTGACGGGTGAAAAAGGCAAATTCGATCAAGGGCGCAACGCCATTACAACTGTTGATCTTAATGGCGATAAAACAGTTGAAGAGATTATCGACTCATCCAAATTTACCTGCTCAACATCGAAAACGCTTTACTGTGCAGCAGGCGGTTGTCCCATAACTGTAATTGTTAATGACAAGCCAACTGAGTTTCTTGCGCATAAATGGCGCGTTGTAGATTGGGATGGTCAAAAAATTCTTCTCTTATCCATTCATCATAGCGCTTGCGGCGATGATAGCGGACCTTGTTTCTCAGCATTTGTATTGACTGATAAAGGTTTTCGTAGCGTTGCAGATAAATAAGTAAATTCCGCAGCTCTTTAAATAAAAGCGCGCATCGCGTCTGATTTGCAGCGTTTTAAAAAGAAAGATTCTTGATGAAATTATCATCCTTTATCTTATCTGGCGCGCTATTAATGGGCGCTAGCTTTTCATCTTTGAGCGCGCTGGCCTTGCCAATGGCGTCGCCATCTGATCGCTTTATCTCTGAAACGAAAATTGAAAAAGTTTATGGAGGCTGTGGACCATATGGGCATCGTGGTCCATGGGGCCGCTGTCGTCCGGGTGGGCAGTGGGGCGGGGGTTATTATGGTTGGCGCGCTCGACCCTATGCGTATCGGCCCTATTACGCGCCGGTTTATCATCCGCTTTGGGGGTATGGACCAGCCTATTGGTAAGCAGCTTGTGTTAGTGTTTTACACGCCATGACGTGTTGAATCTTCTAAGTCAGTAGCGCTAGGCAATGATGTGAAAAAAAGATCCCGAGACATGGCCTGTTCTTAATCCTGCAGCTTTTTCTTCATGTTCATAGGCATCGCGGACAAGCGCGAAAGGCGCGCCTTCTTCCCTCGTAATCGTCGCATAGTGGAATTCGTGTCCGCGCAAGAGTATATTTGTTTTTCCCAAGCAATGATCTGCAACTAATCTCGCTTGACGATAGCCTAAATGCAATTTCCGTTTTGCAAAGCTTGTTTCTAACTCAAGCAATCCCAGCATTGGGAGAGTTTCTCCCGTTGCGTCGGTGAGTGTTTTTCCTAAAACCATGAAGCCGCCGCATTCGCCATGAACGGGGCGCGTTTGCGCAAAATTTCTAACGCCTTGTAAGAAACGATCTGCTTGCGCCAGCTTTTGTGCGTGAAGTTCAGGGTAGCCGCCAGGCAACCAGCAGAGATCACATGCATTTGGCGGCGCTTGATTTGCTAGGGGCGAAAAAAAGTAAAGCTCAGCGCCTGCGTTACGCCAAGCTTGCATCACATGCGGATAAAGAAAAGAAAAAGCCTCATCGCGTGCGATGGCTATTCTTTGCCCGGGCGGCGATACTTTGCTTAACTGAGCTTCTTTTGCAAAAGGCTGAGTGGATTGGCTATGATTGATGAGTGCTTCAACATTGATATGTTTTTCGACAAAGTCAGCTAGTCGATTAAGGCGTTGCTCGAGATGATCTGTTTCTGCAGCTTGCACGAGACCTAAGTGTCGTTCAGGAAGAATTTGGGTGTCATCTTTTGGGAAGGCGCCTAAAATAGGCAGAGAAATTTTATTAATTTCTCCGCTAACGAGATTGAGATGTCTTGGACTGCTGCAGCGATTTAAGACAACGCCAGCGAAGGTGAGATTAGGATCATGTGTCGCTAATCCACGTAAGAGCGCAGCAGCGGTTTGCGCCTGGCCAGATATGTCGTGGATGAGAAGGATAGGCCATCCTAATAATTTTGCGATATCAGCGCTTGCGCCAATGCCTGATGCGCCCTGTGGAGCCCCATCAAACAATCCCATAGCGCCTTCTGCGATAAGAACATCGGCGTTTTGCTGGGCGCTTTGCACAATTTCTTGTATCAGCTCGCTCGACATAGCCCAGGAGTCGAGGTTGAGGCTGGGTCGACCTGTTGCAGCAGTATGAAACGCAGGATCAATATAGTCCGGCCCGCATTTGATGGCGCTAACTCTTAAGCCGCGACGCGTTAAGGCGCGCATGAGGCCGAGCGCAAGGGTTGTCTTTCCCGATCCCGAACGCGCGGCTGCAATGAGGAGGGCAGGCGGGCTCACACGCCGCCTCTAGGTCGAAAGCGACGGTCATAAGTTGCAGTGTAAAGCGCGCTTTCAGAAAAATTATTTTCTGCAAGCGCTGGTCCAACAAGAATAAGGGCGGTTCTTTCAATAGATGTTGCGTCTAATTGAGAGGTAATTGTCGCGAGCGTCCCTTGAAAAATCTGTTCATCAGGCCAAGAGGCTCGATAAACGACGGCAATAGGACAGTGTTCTCCATAATAATGCGCAAGTTCCTCTGTGACTTCTTTAAGAATATGGATGGAGAGATGGATTGCGAGTGTTGCGCCAGTTTGAGCAAAGGATGAGAGTTTTTCTTTGCTTGGCATCGCAGATGCGCGTCCAGAGGTGCGCGTTAACACCACTGATTGAGCGACTTCTGGTAGCGTTAATTCGCGTTTCAAGAGCGCCGCCGCAGCAGCGAACGCAGGCACGCCTGGCGTTAAACTATAGGGAATATTGAGCGCATCCAATCGCCGCATTTGTTCTCCAACAGCGCTCCAGATCGATAAATCTCCTGAATGCAGGCGCGCTACATCAAGACCCAATTTTGTAGCTTGCTCCATTTCAGAAATAATTTCATCTAAAGAGAGTGGCGCTGTATCAATGATGCGCGCATCTTTGGGGCAATGGCTTAAGATTTCTTTGGGAACTAAGGAGCCGGCATAGAGACAGACTGGAGCGCGACTAATTAAGTCGCGTCCTCTTAACGTCAATAAATCAGGCGCGCCGGGTCCAGCGCCAATAAAATAAATCGTCATTGTTTAAGAAAATCACGCATTGAGGCAATTCTCATTGTTTAAAATATCCCTCTAGTTTCATGTGATTGCTCTTTTAGCTGGTTTTTGTTGCGGCCCATTGGTGAATGGCCATGGAGGGCTCTAATCCATGAAAAGATCCAACAGGCTTCGCCCGTGAAATTTGAATTTGTATAAGGTCTCCCCCAAATTGCTGATAGTTTTGCGCAAGGAGTGACTGGGTTTCAAGCGTTACGGCATTAATCACAAGACGTCCGCCCATAGGCAGCGCTTGCCAGCATTTATGTACTAACTCCAAACTAGCGCCCCCGCCAATGAAGATAGCGTTAGGTTGACGTAATTCCTCAACGCAAAGTTTAGCCTCACCGATTATGATTTCTAAATGAGGCGCGCCTAGCTTCTTGGCGTTATGTTGTATTTGCGCAGCGCGCGCAGCATTTTTCTCAATTGCGATCGCTTGATTGCTGGGGTGCTGCAGAAGCCATTCAATTGAAATTGAGCCCGAGCCTGCGCCAATATCCCATAATAATTCCCCTTGCTTTGGCGCAAGAGCCGATAGAGTCACCGCACGTATTTCGCGTTTGGTAATTTGTCCATCATTTTCAAACCATTGATCGGGTAAGCCGGATGTGCGCGGAATAAATTCTGCGTTTGCCTCTGATCGAACATGTAAAGCGATAATATTAAGCGGTGAGATCTCATTAAGATTGAAATCTTGCGCTTGTGAGAAGCGATGGCGCGCGCGCGTTCCGCCTAAATTTTCTAAAATATGAATGTCAGATCGCCCAAGGCCGCGATTTATCAAAAGCGCTGCAAGCTTTTGTGGCGTCGTTTCATCCCAAGACAGCGCAAGGATCCGCGCATCAGGCTGGAGAAGAGGAATAATTCTTTCAAAGGCTCTGCCGTGTAAAGAAATCAGCGTGCAGTCTTGTAGGCTCCATTTCAGCACAGAGGCGGCAAGTGAAAATGCCGATGGGCTGGCAACGCAAGTTATCTCGTCGCTTGGGATGTGCTCAGCAAGAAGAGCGCCAACGCCATAGTGAAAAGGGTCGCCAGAGGCCAGAACAACAACAGGTTCTCCCCGGTGCTGAAGAATAATGGGGAGCGCATCCGCAATTGGGCTTGGCCAACGAAGTTTTTCTGCTGCATAAGTCATAACAAAATTAAGATGACGCTCTCCACCAACAATTAGTTTTGCCTGATCAAGCATAAGTCGCGCTTGCGGAGTAAGATCGGCAACGCCGCCTTCGCCAATGCCGATTATGGTGAGCCAGGGTTGCGTGAGCGAGGCCGTCATTTTGCGCCTCGCGAGGTATAGACCCAATTGCCCTTAGTCTTGGGAATGATCCTAGTGCCGCTTGATCCAATAAGCACTAAAGTCGACATATTGATCTCTTTAATCTCAACTTCGCTCAGAGTAGAAATGATGCATTCTTCTTTTTCGCGACCGATATTTTTTGCTAAACACACAAGCCGATCTGCTGGTAAATAACGGCTTAGGAGATCGAAGGCCTGATAAATTTGATCCGGCCGCGCAATCGAGGCGGGATTATAAAGCGCGATCACAAAATCTCCTTCGGCGGCGTGTTGCAGCCTTTTTTCAATCAGCGCCCAGGGTTTTAAATTTGTTGACAGCGATATGGCGCAAAAATCATTTCCAAGCGGCGCGCCCAAACGCGCAGCAGCTGCATGCATGGCTGAGACACCGGGAATAACCTCAATTTCCAACTCTCGCCATGAGGGCGGCCCTGCATCAATGGCCTCAAAGACGGCGGCGGCCATTGCAAAGACGCCTGCGTCTCCACCAGAAACAATCGCGACGCATCTCCCCTGAGCGACTGTTAATAGGGCTTCTCTTGCGCGATCGATTTCTTCGCGATTATCGCTTGGGTGTTTGATTTGCCCCGCGTGTGTCTCAAGGCGGTCAAGATAAGGGTAATAGCCAAAAAGATCCTGCGCTTTGGCCAGGGCTTCATCTGCCTCATGCGTGCGTAAGCGCGCCTCTCCAGGTCCTAAGCCAACAATAAAGAGGCGGCCCGTCATGGTCGGCGCCCTTCGCCAGGAATAAGGATCATCGAGAAATAAGGCGCTTCATTATCCAGCTTTTGACTAAAAGGCATGATGCGTTCATTCGCCATTGTTCCGCGTTCAACATAAATGGCGCGTTGCGCAAGGCCGAGTAATTCGATGATGCGCCTTAACTTTGGAAAATTACCGCCCAGTTTCATCAAAACAGCGGCATCTGTTGTTCTTAAGGAACTAATGAGTTTTTCTTCCGATAAAGTTGCAGGAAGAACCGTCAAAATATCATCCCCCCAGGTCATGGGTTGTTTGGCGGCGGCAAAACATCCAGACATGCCCGATAGGCCTGCGCAAATTTCGACATCAAAGAGGTCTTTAATGCGCATAAACATATGCATGAAAGAGCCATAGAGCAAAGGATCTCCCTCGCACAGCAAGGCGACATCCTGCCCAGAGGATAAAATGGTTTTGAGTGTGTTGGCGCTTTCTTCGTAAAATAACGCCAATCGATCTGTATAGGCGCTCTCAGCGAAAGAGATTTCAGTTGTAATGGGGTAGAGCAGCGGCAGCTCAGTTAC
>OMIO01000151.1 GCA_900299115.1 Methylocystaceae bacterium
AGTTTGTTTTAGGGGTCAATCTCTTTTGGTCATTCAGAGGCGTAATATTTGACTAAAGATAGGTTTTTTAGAATTTGATGCCTAGTTAGAATCGCCTCTGCCATATTCATTAAAATTAGCCATAGGCAGTAGGCGGGGTATAGGATGCCCCGTTAACCATTCTTTAATCTTTAACTACAAGTTCTTAATGTTTCGTTTACCTTACCCATACGGCGTTAGAAAAGAATGAGGAGGCTCCTCATCAGCTAACGACGCGGGTGGAGTGGGGACGGGTTATGTATCGCGCGCTTGCCAGTAAGTATCTGATAAATCTTCTTATTAGCTGCTGTATGGCTTTGCCTCTACTCACCGTCGCACGCGCCGATGTTCCTCGCGCGACAGCTGCAATGGTTGGAGATGAAACAGCGATACCCTATGGCTGGGTGGATTTCTGCGGCCGTCAACCACAGGAATGTGAGCAAGGCGCGTTGCCTGCAACAGATCTTACTCTGACTGCTGCCACGTGGAGTTTGCTTAAAAAGGTCAATAAACGCGTCAATCAGTCAATAGAACCGGTATCTAACTTAGATCATTGGGGTACAATCATGGACCATTGGGATTATCCAGCCGATGGTAAAGGAGATTGTAAGATCTTTGCGCTAGAAAAACGACGGCTATTGATTGAAAATGGCATACCTCGTCAAGCATTGTTGATGACAATCGTGCGCGATCATCAAGATATGGGTCATGCTATACTTACAGTAAAAACGAATATGGGTGATCTAATACTGGATAATCTCTCTGACGAGATAGTGTCATGGAATGCTACGGGCTACCGTTTTGTTAAGCGGCAATCGCAAGAAGATCCAAATATTTGGGTATCAATTATGCCGGATGAGCATCAGAGGATGAGCGCGCGATAATCTTTCGCTAAATGATAAAATAGATTGGTATTTTATTATCAGCTATCATGAATTGCTTTTAGGCTTTTGAAGATTTTTTTTGATGTTACGCTCGTATCCGCATTCAAATTGTAAATTATTAGATCTGCAGTAGATATTTCAAGTTGCGATATATTTTCTGGCGTTAAGCCGTCTAAAGCCATGCAAAGCGCCCTTAGCGAATTTCCGTGGGCTACGACGATGGTTGTTTCACCACGCATAACTCTTGGTAAAATTTCAGTGCAATAAAATGGTAAAACTCTTGCGACAGTGTCCTTTAGGCTTTCTCCATTAGGCGGCGCTACGTCGTAGCTTCTTCTCCAGAGTCTTACTTGCTCTTCCCCCCATTTCTCTTTTGCCTCTAATTTGCTTATACCTGATAGATCGCCATAATCACGCTCATTAATAGCTTCGCTGAGTTGGCGAGGAAGATTGGACTGTCCAATCTCTCGTAATATTAAATCAAGGGTATGCTGCGTCCGTATAAGTTTCGACGCAAAAGCAAATTGAAAAGTTAAATTCAGCGCAAGCAGCTTTTTGCCGACGTCTTGGGCCTCTTCTATCCCGATTTCAGTTAATCCTGGGTCGCGCCACCCAGTGAAAAGTTTTTTTAAATTCCATTCGCTTTGCCCATGCCGCACAAGAACTAGATTTCGTGTCATATGTTTCCCGCAATACGGTTTGATGTTGGGAGAGAAAATTACGTTAGCTCTTAATATTAGGGTTTAAGCGAGTGGAAAAGCTCTCATTGTGTTTATGGATATCTTAAGGCTACTTATGGTGAGGCTTCTTGATCCTATTTCTCAAACCTGCGTTCTATCCAATGTGGAGCCTCCAGCAATGTGGCTTAGTTTCTATCATTCTATTTATTGCGTGTTTCAAATCGCGGCGCGACCTACGCTGGACTACGGAAGTCCTACGTGGCCACTGTGGATGGATCGAGAGGCCTTATACGAGACATTTGGCTGCAGGGCGCGAATATCAACAAATATGTTATTTATAATTCAATTAGTTATAATCAGATTTGCTGGGTGTGGGCGATGCGATGCGCGCCCGCCATTGGAAAGTCATAATTGAAGGGTTATTATTGGGCGTTGGTAACGGTCTATTAAATGATTAGCGAGAGCATCCCTACCGCCATAGCGAGGTTAATTGTGATGCGTGATATTTATAGAAATCATAAAGAATTCAGTCGCAACTACTTTCAAGAAACCATACGTGAAAACAGCATAACACTTTTATTCGTTGCATCGGCTTGGGCATTATTCGCAATGACCATTACCGGTGAGTTTTATTAAAATATACGATTATTTTTATACTCAGTTGCTCAGTTAGTAAGAGCCAGGGTCAATCCAAAAATTATAAGTGAAATTACAGCGCTAGCAGCAAGCGCTGTCATGGTTTCCTTATTCATTAGTGCAGTCATGGCCAAACTCTTGAGGCTATACTAACGTTTTTCGGTATGATTTACCTTAAATTAAGAATTGACCGTGTGCGGTTTTGGATCAAGTAAAAAAGCTGATATTTCTAATTCAGCAAGCGTTTTGTCTGGGACTGTTGCTTTGGCGCAACACTAGAAATCTCTGCAGCTTCTTTTAGGATCCTATTCTAATTCAGGTTTTCAACTGCAAATCCTGGTTATTTTGGTGGCCTAAAGGTTATATCCGCCAAGACACCCTTGTTGGGGCGTTGCTGGAGAGGCGCCTTGCCTAAAAAGTCATTTTTCTCTCTGAACGGCTGCAGGTAATTCAATTATTGTTGAGGCGATGATGCGATCAATAAATAAAGTTACCTACCTTTTGGCAGCCTTAATTTCAGTTTTTTGTTACGCAGCGCCGACATACGCAAAATCAAAATACCTACTGCCGCCTACTCGCCCAGCATGTGAAGAACTGGATGTATGCGATACCGAGGACGAGGATGGCGATCCCGAATTGTCAGACGGTGTAAAAAAAGAGCGGCTTAGAACTTGTCAGGCGACGATCGCAATGCATGCTTTTACTGATAGTTTGGATAAAATTGATATAGGAAGTAAGCCTGCAAAAATTTACATAGGCTCTAAATTTTCTGAGCTGCCATTTGATGAAAAGCAAAAATTAGCTTCTGCTGTTGAGTGCGTCGTTGTTCAAGGCGGTAAAAAGAAATCCGTAGTTGAAATATATGATGGAATCGATGGCGGGCGTATTGGTCTATTTAAACGTGGGCAATTATTCTTATATGAACAAATTGATTGATAAATATAGATTTAATGTCTTTTAAGTCCAAGGAATATCATCGTGTTAAGATTATCTCGTCTCAGAAATATAAACGATATTGAGGCGATTGTTAATAATCCGGGCCCTGTTTTGGGTCAGCGCGCATGGAAAGCTCGAGGCGCTGCTTGCCTTTTAGAGCGCCATGTATACTTAGGAGAGCATTATAGTTTTCATACAAATGTTTTGCAAATAACCTCGGAATTCAGTGGGCAGTCTAGCTGGCGTGTGTTGCTTATCAGCGAATTCTGGGAAGGAAAATTAGGTGAAACTATTCATTCAACAAAGTGGCTAAAATTGATGGAAGGAAAGTCTACAGACTTGTTGAGGTGGATAAAAGAAAATCGTGATTTGTAAAAGTTTTGTGTAATGCTCAAGTCTATTTTTTATTTAAATGGCCGCTGAATAAGACGGCAGCCCCGACAATTTCAAAAGAAATTATATCAAGTCTCTTACAGAGTTCTTTCTCAAGATTGCGCGCATTGTCGCCACTGTTCGAGAAAATCCCTTTTTTGTTGTAAAAAGACATAAGATGTTTTGCTCCCCAATTTAATGAAATGCCATCTCCCAGTAGTGTTGATCCAAAGCAGATGGCGCCTGGATCGGCTAGGGACTGGATATGATCAAAAATAATAGATTTTTCTGCCAAATTTCCGGGCAAACAATGAAGGAGATAATTGAGGCTTATTGAACTAAATTTAGGATAATGGAAATCGAGTGGTTCAAAAATATTATGAAGATATTTTTCTGGATTATAGCGGCTTATTCGAGCCGCAGTATAGCTTATTGCTGCGGGATTGAGATCCATCAGGCCGATGCGTGGATGAGAGCCTGGAAACCTACATTTATCTAGAAAAAAACCCGAACCAACGCCTATATCAAGGTGGTTCGTAGTAATATTTTGATTAAAATGACGAAGCAATTTTGCTGTTGGACATCGCCATAAAAATGAATTTGATAACGTCAAAACGCCAAAGTCATAAAGTGCAAGAAGGCGAGGCGTATAGATTGATTGACCAGCGTAGATTTCTTCTGAGCTAGGTTTCATAAATTGCTCTTATTTCAAGGTCTGTGCAGAAGTTGTTTGCAAAAATATCGGTATTTCAGGTCGTTTCAGTAAAATTATTTTTTTCGGGCAAGGTAAGGTGATCGGGAGTAGTATTTTATCAAATGCAAGACTCTGTAGATTAGAATAATAAAGCCCGGTCATTTCTGACCGGGCTTATGTCTTTTCCACCCTGACCTAGACGAAGGATGGACACCCATTATTGTCAGGGTGAATTAGGCTTTCCTTAGAACGCAGCGACGACTGGCG
>OMIO01000152.1 GCA_900299115.1 Methylocystaceae bacterium
TCTTGGCTGAATTGAAGCCGGATTAGACCGTTGGCGCTATACGATTGCTAGTGAGTATTAAACGCCGAAGGGACTAGCCGTTGGCAAGCGCTGTGATGGCAAGCGTGATCGCTGCTGAAGCGGCAAAGATTGACAAAATTGCGGTAGTGGCTTGCATACTGTGTCTCCCCGGTTAAATCAGATGCCATTTACGCGGCGCTAATTTAGAGTAAGTAACTTGCTAATTAGTCCAGCTATTCGCAAGATCTATAAGCCCATGCAAATTTTTAAATAATAATTTACCCTTTTAGCAAGGGCTAAATCTGCTGCAGTGCGAGGAGCACGGATCTAAAAACGACTATGCGTTTAGTTTTGGGTGTTATTTCAATAAGTCCACATGTGTTGAGGGGCTGAATTCGCATCTGCAATATAAATAATTTTAGCCCTTAAGCCTGAAACTCAGCCAATGGCCAATAGTTTTGCCCGGAGGTCGCCGATTTCTGTTTCGGCTCTCAGTTGATCCGTGACGTCATATTGAACGCCTAGAAAGTAGATCAAATGCCCTTCGCCATCAAAGAGCGGGGTGATGTTAAGCTTGTTATGAAATAGCGAACTATCTTTGCGATAATTGCGCAGCGTGACCTCAATAGGCTGGCGCGCCGCAATTGCTTCTCGTAACCGTCGTAAGCCTTCCTGATCGCGATCTTCCTTTTGAAGAAAGCGACAATTCCTTCCCAAGATCTCTTGCGGCGTATAGCCGGTAATTTCTTGAAAGCGCTTATTTGCATAAACAATCGGCGCATCTTCAAGATCAGGATCAGTAAGCGTGACGCCATTGACGCAAGTATCAAGTATCTTTGTTAAAATTTCTGGAATGAGTTCTGTTTCTTTGTTGAGAGAGAACATTTGCGCTTTATCTTGCGCCTTAGCCCGCGCCCAAACGCGGTAAGCGCTTGGGGCCATGCCGACAAAACGTCTGAAAGCGCGTCGGAAGCTTGCTTCATCTATAAAGCCCGCGCTTGCTGCTAATTCTTTCACTGGTTTTGCGCTTGTCTCAAGCAGCATGCGCGCTGTTTCAACGCGAATGCGATCAATGAAGGTTTTGGGTGACTCTCCGCAGGACTGTTTTAATCTTCTGTGCAAAGTGCGTTCAGAAGTTGACAGCGCATGCGCCAAATCCTGCGCATTAAATGAGGCGTCTGCTTGACGAACGATACGTTCGGCTTCTGAAAGAAAACTATTCCCAGCGTTTGGCGCATGCGCTGGCGAATAGGCTAAATTTTTATTGCTTGTCTTTGCGGGCGCGCTTTCACCCAAAGTGAAATCGGCGGCGATACGGCCTGCTTCCGCCCCGCATAAATTCCGGATGATCTGTAACGCGACATCAATCCAAGACAAGGGACCTGAGCCTGTGATGACGCGACGATCTTCAATAATTCTTGCGCCGCGCGCGACATCAATACGGGGATAGCGCTGCTTCAACTCTTCATGATGCCACCAGCTTGTTGTGCATCTGCGACCATCTAACAATCCAGCTTCGCCCAGAAGAAATACCCCAGATCCACAACCGCCAATAATCGCGCCGCGAGAATGATGGCGTCGCAGCCAGGCGGCAGTCGCGGCGTGAACGCTCATATCGGGAGGCTTGCCATTTGGCATTGGGGAAAAGCTTGGGATTATGACAGCGTCGCAGATTGTAATTTCCTCAAGCGACGTTTCAACATCAAAGCGTAAATTAGCGCCGACTTCAAAAGCTTGACCCGAAAGACTGGCCGTTAAAAAGGAAAAATTATTTAAATCATTTGAGGGATCTGTTTCATGCGTCGATCGCGCCTGCGCAATCGCTCGATTGGCGAGCGATAAAAGGTCTTGGAGGCCAAGAAAAGTTGAACCAAGACATCCATCGAGCCCAATAATTGCGATCTTATGCATTCAAACCTGGCTTTGGCGAATAATGACGCGTGTTTGGCTTATTCACTATCATGAACTAAAATGGAACAAACAACAGTTCTGGCAAGGTGACGGCGCCTCTGAGGGGTAATTAACCCCAGGCGGCCCGCTTTTGTTGCACTGCAGCAGTTTTTTTGGAGGTGGGGATGAAGGCGGATTGGAAGAAATATTTGCCGTGGTTTGTTTTTGTTGGCGTCGCTGCAATCTTGCTGGCGGTCTTCCAACAGCAGCAGACGCGCAATCCACCGCGTGAAATTAATTTTAGCGAGCTCATTGCAGAAGTGGATCAAGGACATGTTCATGATGTGGCCATGACGGGCAATGAAATCCTTGGCCATTTCAATGATAACCGTCCCTTTATTTCCTATGCGCCAAATGATCCAACCTTGGTGCAAAAACTGGAAACTAAGAAAGTTCAAATCAGCGCTAAACCTTCCGCCGATAGTCCAGGTTGGCTCTCTACGCTTCTTATTAATGGATTGCCGCTCGTTCTTTTTATTGGCGTGTGGATTTACATGTCGCGACAGATGCAAGGCGGCGCAGGCGGTCGCGCGATGGGATTTGGCAAGTCGAAAGCCAAACTCTTAACCGAGACGCAGGGCAAGGTAACTTTTGAAGACGTCGCAGGCGTCGATGAA
>OMIO01000153.1 GCA_900299115.1 Methylocystaceae bacterium
CGCGGCGACGCCATTTTACGTATGGTTCAGACCTATACGCCTGAAAGCGGCGATCTTTCTGAACAATTCGATCAAAAAACTGGCCTACAAACTTCCGCTAAACATCTTACTTGGAGCTATGGCGCCTTCATCACGGCTTATGCTGCGCGCCGCCAAGCCGCTCAGGCCACTCAAGATTGAACCCAAGAGAGCTTGGTAAAGTTGGCTTAACGATCCTCTCGCCAAAATAACGTCGAACGCCAAGGGCTTGTTGAATCAAAATATTCGTGTAAACGCCTGGACCGCTCGAATAGATCCGCCACCCGCCATCAAAGGCGATGGCATTATTTTTCACACGCGCCCAATCATCGCTTGCGTGATAGCGATCTCTAAAGGCTGCGTCGCTACTACTGAAATAAGTATTGCGTTGACGCAAAGACGCTGTCTTCACTCTTTCTGTAACAGAAATCGGATTGACAGTGAGCAAGGCCTCTCTCAATGCCTGCGATTCATTAAGCGCGCTCATTGCTTCGCCATAACGCAGATGTGAATGCGTATACATCAGACCGATTTCACGACCAAAGAAGGCTGAGGATTCGGCACGTCTAAAAATCTTTTCCAATCCGCCATGATAAGCGATCGGCTTATCCATCAACCGAGCGCCATCGACAAACAACAGGTGTTTGCGAATAAGGTCGAGATGATGCTGCGCTTGCTCAGGCGTAAAGAGTCCCCCAAGAATCGCTTGGGTCATTGGGATCAAGGAGTAGAAGACTCCTGTATGCGTATCGCTTGGATGAATGAGTAAATCTGGCGCGCCGCCTTCTGGTTTAAAGACTGCGTAACCTGCGACAGTTCCATCCCGCATCAAATATTTATTAAAATCAGCCCGCATATCTGCAGCAAGACGACTAAATTCTTCGGCCTGACTGGTTACGCCTTTGCGTTGTAAAATCACCGCATATCGACAAAGCTGCTGATAGAGCAACGCTACAGTCCAACTACTAACCATCCAATCGCGCTTTGTCGTATCAACAGGCTGAAGCGCGTCATTCCAATCGCCATTACCGTAACGGATTAGCGTAGTTCCAGCGATAAAGCGCGAGCGTATTGTCGCAATGAGTTTATCAATATGAACAGAGATCGGCTCTCTACGCTCTGTTTTTTCGAAATTATCTTCTCTCCGCCAAGCGACGGTTTCATCAAGAAAATTCAAATCGCCGGTTGCTTCAATATAATCGCACAAAGCTTTTAGTGGCCAGACGATTATATCTCCATGCGACTGCTTGTCCTGGATAAAGGAATAAGGCTCCAGCATAAACCATTGCGGCCAGTCGCCTTGTGTTTCGTATTGTTGCGCAAAGATAATTTTAAGAATCTGTTTGACAGGCTCGTCATGTTCAAAAGATAGAAATAGTTCAACTGGCCCTTGACACACATCTCGCGTCCCCCAAGCGGCGCCGGTATATTGCTCAAGTCCGTGCGGGACAGTTAAGTGGATGATTGCGTCATGGGCGAGCCAGGGCAACATCGTATCCAGCGCCGCCGCTTCTCCAGTCACCACAGGGTCTTGACTTGAGGTCTTGATCCGCGCTCCCCGCGTAATATTGCCCCAATAAGAATCCGCAAGCGCAAGTAGACGGCTATCCTCTACTGGCTTTGAGTATTTATCAGCTAGCTCACGCGCGATCGTAGCGTCAGTCATTGATCCAACGACGGCAAAGACAAAGTCTGTTGTTTTAGCTGTACGAATTGCTGCAAAAGCGCCGCTTCGCCGCTTTCCGTCTGCATAGAGCAATTCGTCGCCGCCAACTACTTCTACCGCTTCAGGGGTGCTTGTGACCAGATGATAGGCAGCTTGAGGATAATGCCCTCCCCAAAGCGAGTCAGCAGCAGGGGTGAAGGTAAAGCGCTTATTTTGAGCGTCGATTTCTATGCTTGCCGCCTGCCCATATTCGCGTTCCCCCAAAACAAGGTGACCAAAAATGAGAAAACGACAAGCCTCGCCCTCAACTCGGATCCGCCATTGTAGCGCTGCATCTTCACTTGAGGCAGTCGCTGAGACATAAATTACTTGCTCTCCAAATTTATAAATCCAACGACAATCATTTAGCCCGATTTCAAAAGCAGAAGGCACACTTAAAAGACGCCAACCTCCTTTCAAATCTGCAAGTAAGCGCAATCCGCTGGCGCGAGTAATGTTATAGGGATCACGTGAGACGGAAAAAAGCTTATGGAAAGATGTGTTGCCGATTGTGAGTTGGGCGCTGAACACGCCATGCATCCAACACGTTGAACACAATGTCGCTTCATCCGGCAAGATTGCCTGACCTGTCCGCAGCAAGGCTCCATGACGACGCGCGACAATCCGATCTTTATCGGCTAAGACGACATGGCGCTGATGGGAGACGCCTGGCGTAAAGAAAGAGAGAAGTTTTCCGTCAAGCTGCTCTTCATGCAAGCGATTTGGATAGAGCTTAGCGATTTGAGAAGCTTCTAAGGAGTCGGCAATAGCTGCTGGCGCATCTTGCAACACACTTATTGTAGGCTGAGACAAAGCGATTGCAGCTGGCTTGAAATGATTTACCGCTTCTTCAATCTCCTCAAGAAGGGCTAGATCGGCTTGAGAAGAAGCTGCAGGATGATCGGGTTGAAAGACGCTGAAAAAAGTCCAGCATGTCGATTGGCCTGGCGCTAACGTTATTGACTTTGATTGTAATGCGGCGCAGGCTGTTTCATATTGTAGTCGTTCAGAGGGCAAGTCTATCCCGAAAGCGCCTGCGATAAAATCAGCATCGCGCAGATCTTTCCCCATTAATTGTCGAAAATCTGTTGCAAAACCAACAGCGCCTTCAGCACACCCATGAGCCACCCAAGGAAAGGATCCGCCTTGAGATTGATTTTGTCGCGCCATTAAAATGGTTTTCATTTTCGGATGTTGCGCGATATGATGATCAATATATTGGCTGGCGTAAGCTTCATTATTCATTAAGAAGCCAGCATCCCCCAATCCTAGATCTTGAATGAATACTGCATCGCAAGACGTAGCTGCTTCGCGCTGATTGGTAATTTCGAGACGCCAAAAAAGATGATTTTTTTTAGGATGAAGCGATAGCGTTACTTGATAGCGCATGCCCTGGTCAGCGCCAGCCCAGACCAAGCGATCCTCTGCTGCGCCGAAGTGACCACGCGCTTTTTGTCCTACAAGCGGAATGCTAACTGGATTATCGCCGCCAATACGGATGAAAATGCCCGCCATGCCGCCTTCAATCGGTAGGGCAAGCGTTTGATTAATCATAATCGATCGATCATCTTTCGAATGCTCAATCGCAAAAATTGCGCTGTTTGGAAGAACGCTGACCGACAGACCAGAGGCATTCGAAATCCGCGTAAGATGAAGATCATCGCGGCGCGGGGTCTTCATGATCTCATTAGGCCGCTGCGTCATTCTAATTCCTTCCCACATCTTATCAAAAAATACTTATTCAAAACGAGCTTGGTTCGCTTTGTCTAAACGTCCTCGTCTACAA
>OMIO01000154.1 GCA_900299115.1 Methylocystaceae bacterium
CCTTCAGCAATAACCACCTCAACGCCAAATCGCGTCAACACTCTGATTGTTGCTTCATTTATTTTTGTATCGAGCACTGTTTGCGCGCATCCACTCAATAAGGCGACACGCATATGACGCGATCCCTCCGCTGCTATAATTTGCGGCCGATCCACACGAGATGGAGGGGGTAAATTTTTAGGCGCTAGAGCCAGGAGCGAGCCTATATTTGTTGGTAAATAAGCTCGAAGGGGACTAAAGAGCTGCGCCAAACGCAAGGCTAAGCGAAAAATTTTTGGTCGAGGCAAAATATAAGCGAGAAGATCTCGTTTAAATCTCTCACTCATTGACCGCGGCGCTTTTTTTTCTATGAATTCCCGCGCATGATCGACAAGGTGCATATAATCAACGCTAGAGGGGCAAGTCGTCATACAGGACAAACAGGATAGGCATCGATCAATGTGATAGGTTGCGCGAGCATCCGCTAAAACATTTTTCTCCAGCATATCTTTAATCAGATAAATCCTACCCCGAGGAGAATCGAGTTCATTAGCGGTGAGTAAATACGTTGGACAGGTTGCAAGACAAAAACCACAATGAACACAGCTTCGTAAAATTTTTTCTGAATACGCCATGTCGGGATTAGCAAGCGCAACAAGTGAAAACTGAGTTTGCATAATTTAAAACTCTGCTCTCAATCGACCCCGCTCTAAAACACACGCGGGATCAAATGAAAATTTAATTCTTGATGTTAATTGAGCCAAGACTGTGGACTGAGGATGGAAGACGTCCACAGTTTCGCGCGTCTTTATATCTGCTCGGATCAGCGTGCAATGCCCGCCCTTCTGATCGACAATAGATCGAATGATCTGAGCATATGCATGCGGCGCAGAGTCAACCGCCAACCAAATTAGTCCGCCAGCCCAATCATAAAAATAGCCTTGAATCGGTAACCCGGCGCTTTGTAAGGATTCAATAATATCCCGCCCATCACGCGGCGCGACTGATATCCGCCAAACCTGCCCATTATGAGCAATTATCGGCTCAAAATTTTTAATTTTTTGCCAAAATAGCCGCGATGCTTTTTCATTTAAAAGCAGTCGATCTATGTCATTTTCAACAAGTCCATGACACAGGCTTTCACAGCGCGAAGCAACAGATATTTCAGGTCCCTCTAGCCTCAAGGCGGCGAGATTTTGATCAAAGCCTTCCATCGCTCCTGATGGAACCATGCAAAGCCCAGACACTTCATAAGGCGAAGCGGCAGCCTTACGCAATAAATTTAAACATTCGCGCTCTGAATGGTTGAATAATATTATCGTTTTTTCCGTTTCTGATTTTGGCGTTACCTTTATGGTAATGTCAGTTAAGGCTGCTAACGTTCCATAAGAACCACAAATCAATTTTGAAAGATCAAAGCCAGTGACATTTTTCATCACACGTCCACCCGACTTGATAGTCTCTCCTCTACCCGTCACGGCGCTAAAACCCAAAAGATGATCTCGAGCGGCTCCTGCCTTGATCCGCCGCGGACCAGAGGCATTAATCGCCAAAGCGCCAGCGACAGTTCCGCTATTGCCGCTCTGGCCGAAAAGAGATGCATAATCAATTGGCTCAAACGCCAACTGCTGGTTATTTTGAGCAAGAAGCATCTCAATTTCTGCAAGAGGCGTTGCTGCACGAGCGGAAAGAACCAGCTCCTCAGGCTCATAGAGCGTAACGCCGGTTAGATCTTTTAAAGAAAGAATATGAGCCTGAATAACATGCCGGCCAAGGTTTGTTTTTGTGCCAGCGCCCTGCAAAGCTATAGATTTATTCGTTCTCTGCGCTGACTGTATTGCTTCAACCAGATCATTCTTGTCACGGATTTGAATTAAGGAAAGAGACATTTTAAAAGTTAGAACCTAGGAAGATGTGCAAAAGGAATTTTTCCGCCTTGTATGTGCATCATGCCAAACTCCGCGCATCGATGCAGTGTTGGAAATACCTTTCCAGGATTTAGTCTTCCCGCTGGGTCAAAGGCGCATTTCAAATGCATTTGCGCTTCAAGATCCGCCTGCGTGAACATTTCACTCATTAAATCACGCTTCTCAACGCCAACACCATGCTCCCCAGTTAAAACACCCCCAACAGAAACACATAATCTCAAAATATCAGCGCCTAGTTTTTCCGCACGTGCGACATCGCCCTCTTTAGAGGCGTCATAAAGGATCAAGGGATGAAGATTACCGTCTCCTGCATGAAATACATTCGCGACGCTCAGTCCGTAGCTTTGGGCAAGCTCATCCATACGCTCTAATACTAGTGGGAGCTGCGCTCGGGGAATGGTTCCATCCATGCAAAGATAGTCAGGCGCAATGCAGTTAACGGCTGGGAAGGCGTTTTTGCGCCCTGCCCAAAATTGCAGCCTTTCTGCTTCGTTCAGGGATACTTTAGTTGTCGTAGCTCCTGCTTCTTGCGCAATCTGTCTTACAATCTCGACAAGATGATCAACTTCAGCCTGAACGCCGTCCAACTCTACAATAACGATCGCTTCTACATTGAGTGGATAACCACAGGGCTGAAATCGTTCAACGGCTTGGATTGTTTTTTTATCCATCATCTCCATACCCGCAGGTATGATCCCATGAGCAATCACTGATCCCACAAACAACGCGCCAGCTTTAACGCTGTCAAAACCCAACAAAAGACAGCGAGCAACAGCAGGTTTTGGTAAAATCCGCACCGTGACTTCAGTAATGACGCCAAGCAATCCCTCTGAGCCTGTAATTACACCCATCAAGTCATAGAGTTCACTATCAAGATGCGCTCCGCCTAACCGAAGAATTTCGCCGCCAACCAAGACTATCTCAAGACCTAGAATATTATTGGTTGTGAGACCATATTTAAGGCAATGCACGCCACCGGCATTCTCAGCGACATTACCACCAATCGAACAAGCAATTTGCGATGATGGATCTGGCGCATAATAAAACCCTTGCGCCTCGACAGCCCGCGTAACGGTAAGATTTTGTACGCCAGGCTGAACCCGAACGCAGCGGTTATCGTAATCAATTTCAAGAATTCGATTAAACTTAGAGAGCACAAGTAAAATCCCGTCTTCCAGGGGCATCGAGCCACCCGAGAGAGAAGTCCCTGCGCCGCGTGGAACAACCTTAACATTCATTTCCGAAGCTAAGGCCATGATCGCCTGGACCTGCGCAACTGTCTCCGGCAATACGACAATAAGCGGGAGGGCGCGATACATCGTAAAGGCGTCGCATTCAAATGCGCGTCGTCCTGTTTCATCGATGATTAAACTCGTTTCAGGTAGTATTTTACTTAGCTTCTCAATGAGAAGGTCACGCCCGGACATAGTATGTGGTTCAATCTCAGGCATGATCAAAGACAATGTTATCAACCTCCTATTCTAGTGCATTTAGTTTTTTTTAAAAAAATAATGGATTGAACTTGAGCCTCGAAAATGGGACTGAGCTGGCTAAATTGGTCTTAAACCCCTAATAGACGCCTCGACTGAAAACAAGTTTTTCTAAATCATGACTTTTAAGCTTCGGTACTTAGGAACCTAACATGAAAACAAAATTTGAACTGTCCCTTATTGACGCCAAGCAGATTGCGAAAGCGGCTGCGGAGGAAGCACTGCGTCAAGACTGGCGTGTTGTCATTGCAATTGTAGATGACGCTGGTCTACTGGTCTATCTGGAACGCTTAGACGGCGCGCAGCCCGCCTCGTCCGATATTGCTCAACACAAAGCTAAGGCGGCAGCCCTCTTCAAGCGGCCCACGAAAGCACTGGAAGAAGTCGTCGCTAATGGTCGCGTCGCATTACTGAGTTTGCCGCATATGACCCCAGTAGAAGGCGGCCTCCCCCTGATCTACAAAGGTCAAGTCGTTGGGGCGATTGGTATTTCTGGTGTTCAATCCGCTCAGGATGCGCAAATAGCCGCCGCCGGAGCGGCCGTCCTCGAAAAGATGAGCTAATTTTGGCGGGGTCTAATTCTGCTCTCTAGAACTCCTCGGGCGAGGCTGATCGACTCTGGCGTAATATTCAGCGTCTCGGCGCAGCAAAGCAGCAGGGTTTCATCCGCAGCGAGATGATCTAAAATTGCGAGTTGAAATTCGTTTTGCCCGAGCAGTTGCGGGATATCAGCGGGATCTAGGCCAGTTAATGATAAAAATCGGCTAAGTCGCGTCTCTTCGCTGGAGAGAAAAGCTACAGCGAGGATTACAAGCTCCTCACAACTGAGCGATTCCTGGCATAACTGGTATGATAGAGACGTCCGATTCATTTATGGTCCATTATCGGTTTATGCAGATAGAGATTCGGCGTTCGAAAGAGGGCGTTAGGCTATTTTCTTTCAGACTGGATTTTATCTAAGAATACAAACCTAGAATTCAGGCGCTCATGAAAAAGACTGTTCTGATTGTAGAAGATAATGAACTAAATATGAAGCTCTTCAATGATTTGTTGGAGGCAAATGGCTATGCAACGAAGCAGTCAAAAAATGGCTTTGAAGCAATAGAGCTTGCAAAGAACCATCTTCCAGATTTGATTTTGATGGATATCCAATTACCAGAACTAAGCGGTCTTGAGGCCATTTCTCTAATCAAGGCTGAACCGTCTTTAAAATCAATCCCAATAATCGCAATAACTGCCTTTGCAATGAAGGGCGATGAAGAAAAAATCCGTCATAGTGGCTGTGAGGGCTATATCTCTAAGCCGATATCCGTCGTGAAATTCTTAGAGGCGGTGAATTCTTTTCTAAAATAGAATTCGTAATTTTGACTAAATACTCTTCCGGAAATCCAATTTTTTCTTAAATATTGCAATCACAAATGTCTGCGTATCAAGAAGATAATTGAGCAAATAATCAGCTTCCCCTTGCTGGAGCGGACTTGCAGGCAATCAAAGCCTGAACTATACAGCCCGCGTGGGCTTTGCCCGCCAGCGTCCCTCCCAAAGGACGGCTTATTTTGTGGGGCCATAGCTCAGTTGGGAGAGCGCTTCAATGGCATTGAAGAGGTCGTCGGTTCGATTCCGTCTGGCTCCACCAGCTTTTCAATAACTTACGAAAAATCCCTCCTCAAAAAACGCCCAAAAACCGATAAACGGATTACAAACGGATTTCTTCCGTCTACATTCGGCGCTATAATCATACAAGCAGACTAAACCTTGACCATAAAGCGTCGCTATGGACGAAGCAGAAAACGATTCCGCCCCGAAGAAAACCCGTAAGCCTAAGACTGAGCTCGAGAGCAAAGTCTTCAAAGACGGGGCGATCTACCTCTTCAAAAGAGCCGATTACAAAAAGCCAACGTGGTTCTGTCGGGTCAAAGTCCCAGGAGCCAAAGGCTAC
>OMIO01000155.1 GCA_900299115.1 Methylocystaceae bacterium
CAACGACGTGGCCTTTCCGCTTATGTTGGGTCAATGCGCGATTGTTAGAGAAAAAATCCTACGCGCTGCAGAAACTTGTTTTGGTCATCGATTAATGATGGATCAAATCAAGCCTGGGGGCGTTGAGCGTGATCTTGATGATGAAAATATTGTGATTATCCGGACGCTTTTGGATGAGATTACTGCCAAGCTTCCAAGACTTATTTCACTTTATGGCGATACTGTCTCCGTTCAGGATCGAACGGTCTCTACGGGGATTGTCAGCCGGGAGCTTGCTGAACTCTATTCAGCAGGTGGCTTTGTTGGGCGGGCTTCAGGGCGAATTTTTGATGCGCGCAAAGAATTGCGTTATGGTTATTATTCAAAACTTTTATTTGATATTGGGCATGCTGTTGAGGGCGATGTGGACGCGCGTGTCTGGGTGCGATTTGATGAAATTAAATCCTCTCTGCGTCTGATTGAACAAGTTCTCGGAATGCAGGCCATTGGCGATCTTTGCTGTGAGCTTTCTTTCAGTGTCGATAAAGATCTTGAAGGCGTTGCGGTTGTTGAGGGCTTTAGGGGCGATATTTTTTCTTGGGTAAGAATTGATCCATCAGGAAAAATCCAGGCGTGTCATTTGCGTGATCCCTCCTGGTTTCAGTGGCCTTTGCTGGAATACGCTATTAAGGGCAATATTGTCGCCGATTTTCCAGTTTGTAATAAATCATTCAATTGCTCCTACTCCGGACATGATCTCTAGAAGGGTGGGATGATGAAAAGATATTTGTTTGAAGGTCTCATTGGTTCGCCACTCACTGAGCCGGCGCCAAGTCAAGATGATATTGCTTTAATCGAACTGGGAACGGCTTTTAAACGCGCTGCGCAGGTAAAATTAGGACGCAGTCTTTCAATCCGGCAGGTAGACGCTGGGTCATGCAATGGCTGCGAGCTTGAAATCCATGCGGTGTCGAACGCCTTTTATGATTTAGAGCGATTTGGCCTACGCTTTGTGGCTTCCCCGCGTCACGCTGACGTTTTGTTGGTCACGGGGCCGGTTACAAAAAATATGCGAGAAGCCTTAGAGCGAACTTACAATGCAACACCAGATCCGAAATGGGTTGTTGCAGTGGGGGACTGCGCGGTAAGCGGCGGACTTTTTAAAGAGAGTTACGCCTGCATTGGTTCTCTGTCTTATGTTCTTCCTGTCGATCTCCAAATTTCTGGCTGTCCACCAAAACCCATTCAGCTGCTCGCAGGGTTGCTCAAATTGCTCGATTGCGCGAGTGCGGAGCGAGCACATATTTTGTGAAATATGTGTTCATGTTAAAGTTCACACCACTTTTTTAAGGGCGCAGACTTTTTATAAAGATTTGATGGAAGGCAGTGGTGATCCCGCTGGGACTCGAACCCAGGACAACTCGATTAAAAGTCGAGTGCTCTACCAACTGAGCTACGGGATCATTTCTAGCGTCTGCGTTGTAGCGCCTTTGTCGCCGCTTAAAACGAAGGGACCTCTTAATCTCTCACTACTTACCTAGCGGACTGAGAGATTATGAAAAGTCAGCTATTAAGCCGCTGCGCGTCTTAGACCCTGTTCCCCTACCGGCCCAGGTCAGAGTGGTCAACCCCAGCTTAGCTTACGGCATTGTCATCCATATAAAAATTTTGTGGCCAGGGAGATACAAAGAAAAACAAGGGCTGAAAGTATTGTTGTTAAGCCAGCCTTTTTAGCAAGTTGCGGGGCAAGTGGAGCGCCGGGATCTGCGCCCTCTGGGCTCTCTTCTCCCGCCTCCTCTACTGAGCGAACCCCAAGCGGCAGCACCATAAAGAGGACAATCCACCAGATCGTCGCGTAAATGGCTAATGCAAGCGGCAGGGGGAATGGCATGGACTAGGCTTGCTCGAGTTCAACCAAAGTGCCGCAGAAATCTTTTGGGTGAAGAAACAACACCGGCTTGCCGTGGGCGCCGATTTTTGGTTCGCCATCGCCCAAAACACGGGCCCCGGTCGCCTTTAACTGCTCGCGCGCCGCCAAAATATCATCCACCTCGTAGCAGACATGGTGAATGCCGCCGGCGGGATTTTTGGCTACGAAGCCAGCGATGGGCGAATTCTCGCCAAAAGGCTCAAGTAATTCAATTTTTGTGTTGGGTAGTTCAACAAAAATAACTTTGACGCCATGCTCCGCCAAGCTCTCGGGCTTGGAGATTTTAGCGCCCAGTGCATTTTTATAGACGGCGGCAGCCTTCTCTACGCTCTCGACGGCAATGGCGACATGGTTTAGGCGGCCGATCATTTTCACCCCTTAAAAAAATTTAAAATCCTTCAGGGGCAATAAGGCTAGCGGCAGGGGAATTCAACTCTTGGGGGGCAATGGCCAGTCGCCCTGAGAACAGAAACAGGGCGCGTCAGCTTTAAAAATACAATTTAATCAATTAAATCAATTGAAAACAAGAACTTAAATAAGAGTAACGCGATGAAGAAAATAAAAAACGCCGGACGTACATCCGGCCCGGCGTTGGAGCTTAGGCGGGCTTTAGCCTCCCTTGCTCACCGAGAGGGATAGTTGGCAAAGATGACGGGGTGATGACGCAAGCTATCTTCCCCAACAGGCAATTTCACAGCATTTAGAGCGCGCTGTTAATTTCGATGCGCACTGTGTGTAATTTATTATCTCCATGCTGAACGATAGGGTAAGAAGTTAGAGTAATCAAAAAAGAGGTCGGCAGAAATGCGCGCCGTTGGGGTTAGTATATTTTTTATGTGGTTGTTTTTGATCACGACAGCCTATGGTGGGGATCTTAATGATTATCCAACCAAAGCGCGCGCCGATTATGTCTTTGGGTGCATGAAAGCCAATGGCGACACGCGGCAGTCTCTTGAACAATGCGCCTGTTCAATTGATATCATTGCTAGCATTTTGCCTTATGACCGGTACGTTGCGGCTGAGACAGTCGCGAGCATTACTCAGCAGGCGGGTCAGGTTGGTTCGCTGATGCGTAATACGGGCGTTGCACGAGATTCGCTTGATGAGTTGCGTCGCGCGCAGGCAGAAGCGCAAGTACGCTGTTTCTAATCCCCAATTTTCAATTTCTAGTGATATCGGAGAAGTTATGACGATCCTTCTAATGGGCATTGCTTTATTTCTTGGCGTGCATCTCCTTGCAACATTCCGGGAAGTGCGAGAAAACCTCATTAATAAATATGGTCTTAAAAATTATAAGCTTGGCTATTCTCTCTTAGCCGTGATTGGTCTTTTACTCATTGTTTACGGCTTTGGCGCCTATCGCGCAGAGGGGTTAATACAAATTTGGGATCCGCCAAATTGGATGCGGCACTTAGCAATGCTGCTTGTGTGGATCGCCTTCATTGCGCTGGCAAGTCGACGTGCGCCAGGGTCGTCGCGTATCAGAGGATGGCTGCGTCATCCAACTTTAGTCGCGATTAAAGCTTGGGCTTTGGCGCATCTACTTGTGAATGGAGATCTCGGTGGCATGATCCTGTTTGGGTCATTTTTGGCTTTTGGCGTATATGATCGCATCTCGGTTAAGAAGCGCGGCGACGCTGGCGCGCCACGCTGCGATCGTTTTGCTCGCGGAGATTTAATTGCAGTTGCTGCAGGCACGGCGCTATACGTGCTCGTACTCTTTCTTCATCCCTGGCTCTTTGGCGTCGCGGTGTTGCAGTCCTAATTAATTAAGCGGTTGAGTGCCGTCGAGCGACCAATGAGCGGCAGCAGCAATGCGAGTTCTGGGCCGCTTTCTTCCCCCGTCAGGGCAAGTCGCAGGGGGTGGAAAAGCGCTTTGCCCTTGCGTCCTGTCACGCTTTTAATTTCTTGGGTCCAAGCGGCCCAGCTTTGCTCGTCCCAGGGTTCAGCGGGAAGTAATTTTGCGGCTTGTTTGAGGAAATCAGCGTCTTCGTGAACGGGCGCGATTTCAGCGTCGATAACGCGCCACCACTTCTTGATTTCATCGAAACGCATCAAATTCCCGCGCGCGGCGCGCCATAAAGGCTCGGCTTTGTGGCCAACAATCTCCAAAACGGCGAGCCTTTCGCGCACATCGTCAAATTCAAGAAGCGCTAATGTGCGATGGGTGAGGGTCTCGAGATCGTGGGGGTCAAAGCGCGCCGGGTTGCGTGAGACATGCGCGAGATCAAAAGTCTGCGCAAGATGACCCAGATCACGCACGGCGTGCACATTATCTGAAGAGCCTGTCAATGTTGCAAGCGCAGCCACTGCCATGGCTTCATATCCTTCCTCGCGCAAAGAAGAAATCGACAAAGAGCCGGTGCGTTTTGAAAGACCTTCGCCGCTTGCGCTAATTAAAAGATTGTGATGCGCAAAAATAGGCGCTGGCGCGTGAGGTGAGAGACTTGAAAAAATTTGTAATTGAACTGCTGTGTTTGTCACATGATCTTCGCCTCGAATCACATGCGTAATCTGCATATCAATGTCATCTACAACTGAGGGAAGCGTATAGAGGAAGCTACCATCCTCACGGATGAGAACTGGATCTGAGAGCGCGGCGCAGTCAATCTGCGTTGGGCCGCGAATAAGATCGTTCCAGCTGATGACGCCGGGAGCGAGTTTGAAACGCCAGTGCGGCCGTCGACCTGCCTGCTCATAATTCTTGCGCTCTTCTGGCGTGAGGCGAAGCGCTGCGCGATCATAGACTGGAGGCAGTCCGCGCGCTTGCTGCATCTTGCGGCGCTTTTCCAATTCCTCTGCGGTCTCGTAGCAAGGATAAAGTCGATCCGTTTGGCGTAATTTTGCGGCGGCGGCTTCATAATCTGACGCGCGCGCAGATTGGCGGAAAATTGCATCGGGACGAATGCCGAGCCAGTCGAGGTCGACTTCAATCGCTCGCGCGAATTCGGCAGTTGAGCGGGCGGAATCGGTGTCATCAAACCGCAAAATGAATCGGCCATTATTGGCCTTGGCGAATAGTTCGTTGAACAACGCCACACGCGCATTGCCAATGTGAATTAATCCTGTTGGCGAGGGCGCAAAACGAACAATTGGAGAGGTCTTGAGAAGGCTTCGTCAGGAGTTTTCAGGTAAATTACACTCTAGCGTAATTCCCACGCCGCGTCCCTTTTGCCAAGACAAGACGCCCGTGTCAGGCGGAATAATGAATTGGCCGCGCCCAGGGATTGCGCGCGGGGCATCCGCCTTGCAACGCTTGCGCGAACAAAAATCACCCCATCAAACGCTAATGCCGGCATATTAATAGTCTGTCGCCGACTCGAGGAGCCGATGGCGCGAAGTAGGGGGCCGCGTGTTTGACGTCAAAATTTGATTGGTCCCGCGACTGTAGTTGTTTATTCCGCCGCATGTTGTTCAACTGCGCCGCGTGCAAGGCGCTCAGCTTTTAATAATTCGGCGACGAGAAAGGCGACTTCGATTGCCTGCTCTGCATTCAGGCGTGGGTCGCAATATGTATGATAGCGCGCACGCAAATCATCTTCAGAGATTGCTCGGGCGCCGCCGGTGCATTCAGTCACGTCTTTGCCTGTCATCTCCAGATGAATACCGCCGGCGTAAGTGCCCTCGGCCTGATGAACGGCGAAGAAGTTCCGAATTTCGGACATTATCCGATCAAAGGGGCGCGTTTTATATCCCGCGGCGCTGATTGTGTTGCCATGCATTGGATCGCATGACCAAACAATCTGACGTCCTTCTCGCGCAACAGCGCGCACTAAGGCTGGCAATGACTCGCCAATTTTATCTGCGCCAAAGCGACAAATAAGCGTCAGGCGTCCTGGATCATTCTCTGGATCCAGCGCCTCAATGAGCCGCAAAAGTCCGTCAGGCGTCAAGCTTGGGCCGCATTTGAGTCCAATTGGATTTTTAATGCCGCGCATAAATTCAACATGCGCGCCATTTTCCTGACGCGTGCGATCGCCAATCCAAAGCATATGGCCGGAGGTCGCGTAATAGTCGCCGGAGGTAGAGTCGACGCGTGTGAGCGCTTGTTCATAGCAAAGCAGCAGCGCCTCGTGGGATGTGTAGAATTCTGTTTGACGCAATTCGGGATGATGCTCGGGATCAAGACCGATCGCGCGCATGAAGCCGAGGGTCTCGGTAATCTGGTCAGCCAGTTTTTGGTAACGCTCGGACTGTGGGCTGCTCTTAACAAAGCCCAACATCCAACGATGCGCATTTTCAAGATTGGCGAAGCCGCCTGCCGCAAAGGCTCGGATAAGATTAAGCGTCGCCGCGGACTGGCGATAGGCCAGGAGTTGTCTTTGCGGGTCGGGCTCTCTTCCTGTCACAGTAAAATCGATGTCATTAATTATATCGCCGCGATAACTTGGCAGCTCGAGGCCGTCTTTTTTCTCAAAAGGGGCCGAGCGGGGTTTCGCAAATTGTCCGGCGATGCGGCCAAGTTTTACGACGGGCGAGCCGGCGGCGAAGGTCATCACCACA
>OMIO01000156.1 GCA_900299115.1 Methylocystaceae bacterium
TATTCACGCAGGCCTGCATAACTGCAAAAGTTTTCAAAAAACGTTCCTTTAGGCCTTTACCTGAATTATCTGCGTCATAAAGTGCGGCAGAGAATTTAAACGAGGGACTATTAAATAGCGCCTGGCCACTTTTTATAGATTCTTTTTTCGAGAGCATCGTCAAAAAAGACTCAGCAATCGTATCTGTATCAAAGACAGCCTGCTCAATTAAATTTCTTCCACCAATTTCATTAATAAGATCTCGGACATCTTTGGAATCATTTTTCTTATTAATCTCATTTTGCAATTCTGCCAAACGCAACCCACTTTGATAAGAATAGACAAAACAATTCATCATCTCTAAATCTTCCGCATTAGCTGGAATGATAAGATTAGAAATTATTATGCTAGATAAAAGAAAGCTGCGAAGCAGATAAAAATACATAGGCTAGCCTCAGAATTTTTATTTATGTGTTTATTGTAGCAGAATTCATTATTGTATTGAATATCGCGCTCAAAAAAGCATTAATTAAAGCGTAATTACAAGCCATTGCATTGCTCACGCCCGCGCATATCGCCCCGCCGTCCATTATAGACTAGCCGAATAACGCCCCAGGGACTTTTGCCCTCCCGATAATCGCCGTCAGGTGTCTCAGGCAAGCTGCCCGTCATTATTTGGAAAAAAATGGATAGAGAGTCTCCCTCCCATGATTTAGAGGTGCGGGTAATATGTGTTACATGAACTGGGATCAATCTGCCGCCAATTTTCACTTGATTATCGATCAAAATGCGCCCGTCGTCGCCTTCAATGACGCATCCTTCCGCACTTGATATTTGCGTATTGCTCAGCGGCTCCAAATAGGCGCCTGAATTAGGCGAGGATTGAGCAAATGCTCCGCCAGTTAATAAATTAAAACACAAGACGAAACCGATCCGCTTCATTGACCTTTTTCCTATAACGCATAGCTCATACTCAGAAGCCAAGACTATCTGATCGCAGCGCAGGGCGTATCGCAAATATGTGCGCCAGGGAAATCATTTGCATCCCAGCCGCTTGTCTCATTCGTATAGCCTGCATCAAATGCTTTTGGTTTTTTTGGCAATTGCACGGGCGCAGCAAGGGGCGTATCAGTAGCAAATATCCAATCCCAAGGGGTCGGGTCTGCCAAACGTCGAGCCTCTGCAGCGCTCGGAAAGCCGATCAGGACTAAAAGCAAGAAAAATCTTTGCGCCAATTTTACCTGCCCGTCTTTTCTACTCAACACGCTCGCTCTCCCAATACTGATATTTCAGTCTGAACCTATCTCAAAACAGATTTCCGACAAATAGTCTGTGAATTATAAAACATAGAATATATTCAAATAAATTCTCAAATTATTGACGTTCATGAAACACCAGAATAGGACATAAGGAAATAGACAGTGCCGTTTTATCTACAACTCAGCCTTCTTTTTGGCTTTGCGCTCCTTAATGGCGCGCTCGCAATGTGCGAATTCGCCGTCGTCTCCTCACGCCTTGGATATCTTCAAAGACTTAAAATAAACAATAAAAAAGGCGCTCCCGAAGCGCTCGATCTGGCAACCGATCCAGGTCGCTTTCTCTCGACCCTACAACTAGGCATGACAACAGCCGGCGTCTTATCAGGGGCATTCTCCGGCGCTACCCTTGGGGTGAACTTGAGCCTTTGGCTCACCAATCATGGCCTACCAATATCCCTTGCCCACTTTATCGGGGTCGGATTGGTGGTAACATTTACAACCTATCTTACTGTCATAGTCGGCGAACTCGTTCCAAAACGCATCGCGCTCAAAAACCCAGAATCTATTGCCTGCTTCATGGCGCCGCCGATGTCACAACTTTCAATAGCCGCACGCCCGCTCGTCTCGCTTCTTGAAAAATCAAGCGATTGGATCCTCTCTCTTCTTGGGCTTGGTCCCGATAACAGAAGTCCCATTTCCGAGGATGAAATTAAATCCCTTGCACAAGAGGCGGAAAGCGCCGGCGTCATTAAGCCCGGCGAAAGCGCAATCATCTCTCATGTTTTAGAATTTGGAGATAAATCTGCCCAAAACTTAATGACGCCAAGAGAAAAAGTCGCAATGATTTCGCTTGCCACGCCCTTACAAGAAGCGCGCGCAATTATGGACCAAAGTCCCTTTAGATGTTTTCCAGTCTATCATGATGAGAAAAATAAAGTTGTCGGACTTATATGGGCAAAGGATTTTGTTAACATCAACCTCAATGACAGTGGCTCAATCAAAACCATGATGCGCGAAGCCGTGATCTTAGGGGCTGATTTAGATATGCTCGAAGTTGTCAAAAATTTACAAAAATCTCCCATGCACATGGGTATGGTGCACAATGAAGCGGGAGAATTTATTGGCCTCATTACAGCTGCAGATGTACTCGACGCCCTTGTTGGAAACTTTGACCGCGCCTCAAGGCGACTATAACTCTTGTCCAAAGGCTCAACATGCGATTTGTGATTTTACTAACTGCTCTCATCGGAATCATCGCTTTTTGGGCGTGGTTCCTCATTTTCAAAGAAACCCCCGACAATAAAATTTCACATCTTTTAGAAGGCCGCGCAAAGGGCGAGATTGTGGACGCCTGCAATCGCGCGGCGGTTGAAGCGGGTAGACAAGAGCGGTTTGACCCAAGCGATGTCCGCATCGAAAAACTTAATGAAAAAATGCTGCAATCTGGCGTGATCACAATGGTTTCAATTCTTAATGTCGTTCACGACGGCGCCCAGTGCCGCTGGGACGGCGAGGGCCCCGCGCGAATTTACCCGTAAAGGACAAGACATCGGTTTGGCGGCGTTGTTGGCGTCCAACGCCTTCACAAACGACGCGCTTTTTATTTCGTTGTATACATATATATTTCGCTCTTTATCTCGAGATTTCGCTCTTCGCCGCGCAAAGCGATCTCCTTTGGTAAAATTCTCAATAAAACCATAATTTAACGCAATATTAACCAAGGGTGACAGCCGTTTTGGCTTTAGTAAAGGCGTGAGGATGTGACCATGATGCAGGCTTTAATTGCAGAAACACGCGACTGCTCGAAAATCCAGTCTCAACTCATCATCGCCTCTTATGAAGAGGCCTGGCGGGCAATTGAGGCTTATACAAAAGCAAGCGACAAAATTTTTGACATGACGGCGCTGGGCAGAGACCTCCTTGAAGCGATCATCGAGGAAATGGACATTTTTGAAGATGAAACAACCCTAGCGGAAGTTTCGCTTCGCCGCCTCGGTTTCTGGCCTTCACGGATCGGGCAACATCTCAAAATTGCATAAAATTTTCTATTAGAAACACTCTCTTTCGGGACATATCCCTCTTCCTACAACCACGCGCCTTTAGGCCGATGGCAAAGACCCACACGTAAAGACACTCAGAATAAATTTTGAGCCTAACTTTTATGTCTTTTGACGAAGAGTTGGGTTTTAGATCTAAATTTGCTAGCACCGCCACCAAAGGGGCAAAGGGGCGAACCATTGCCCGATGATAAGAAAAATTGGATTTAACGATGAA
>OMIO01000157.1 GCA_900299115.1 Methylocystaceae bacterium
ATTTTCATTATTTAAAAATAATCTTCTTTATAGGTTAAAGAAAATTTATAACGAAAAAATCAATATTTTAACATAAGCTACAGCTTTTTAATTTCACTTAAATCTCATAACGCGACGTTAGCCAAAAAAATATAGATAACGGTTAGTGATAAAAACTTTAAGTCCAAGCCTAAGGTTCTCTTTCTTTCGCACACACAAATTAGAATGCTTGAAAGAAATTAAATCTCCCTAACTCAATACCTGCACTGTAAGCATTACGCTTGCCGCCGCAGAAGAATTCATTGAATAAAGATTTCCAGAATTATTATTCTAAAGGAAGTCGCGGCCCTAGAGCTTGAGACCCTCTAGACTACAATTGAACGAAGTACGCTTAAGAAAATTAGCTGCCCTAAGCTCAGTCCTGCCGAAGCCAGCCTAAACCTCGTTAGCAAATAACCAATTTAAGGGGATTGGTGGGCCGGGAGGGACTCGAACCCCCAACCAGACCGTTATGAGCGGCCGGCTCTAACCATTGAGCTACCGGCCCCGATGCCTCTCGGGGACCCACGTCCTATACTGCTTTGGCCTTACGGGGCAATATCTCCTTATGACAAATTCTGTATGCTGTGGAAGCAGCCTCATTTTCCACATTCATCAAAAAGGAACCAAAATTGGCGCTCACAGAACAAGACAAACGCATCGCAATAGTCGCTGCAGCGCAAGAGATGGATCGGCAGGGACTTAACCACGGATCGACTGGCAACCTGTCAATCCGCCATGGAGAAACGATGCTGATCACGCCCAGCGGCGTTGAAAGCCACAAGCTTAAGCCCGAGCTGATCGCGTTAATGCCTCTTGAAAATGACGCCGGGTCATTTGAGGGGCCTCTCCCACCCTCAAGCGAGTGGCGATTTCACCTTGATATTCTACGTATGCGACGCGACGTCAACGCTATTGCCCACATGCACTCAACCTACGCCACCACGCTTGCGGTTTTAAACAGAAGCATTCCAGCGGTTCATTATATGATTGCCGCCTTTGGCGGGCCGACCGTTCGTTGCGTAAGCTACGCGCCCTACGGAACCAAGGAACTCTCGCAACTCGTGCTGGACGGGCTCAACAATCGGGATGGCGTGTTATTGGCTAATCATGGCGCTATTGTCACCGGTCCAAATATGCAGAGGGCTCTATGGCGCGCCTTGGAGTTGGAAAATCTTGCGCGGATCTACTATCAGGCAATCCTTGCGGGAGAGCCAATTATTCTATCTGATGCTGAAATTTATCAAACTGTAGAGCGTTTTAAAAATTATGGACCTGCACAGTCGTAATTTTATATTCTTCTAAGCGTATTCAGGAAATAAATTTATTAAAGCCTCTTCTTGCGCAGCGCTCACGCCACGCTCAGTGATAATGCCGGTTACAAGACGCGCTGGCGTAACATCAAAACCAAAGTTACGCGCACGCGAGCCTGCTGGCGTTAATTCTATTTCTACGCGCGCACCATCACTTTGGCGTCCACTTATATGGGTCACTTCTCTGGGATCGCGTTCTTCAATGGTAATCTCACGAACGCCATCTCGCATTTGCCAATCAATCGTCGAACTTGGTAAAGCGGCATAAAAAGGCACGCCATTATCATAGGCGGCGAGGGCCTTAAGATAGGTGCCAATCTTATTACAGACATCGCCCGTGCGCGTCGTACGATCACTCCCAACAATAACCAGATCAACCAACCCATGCTGCATCAAATGACCGCCCGCATTATCAACGATGACGGTATGAGGCACATTTTCTCCTAACAATTCACAAGCCGTAAGACTTGCTCCTTGATTTCGAGGCCGGGTTTCATCAACCCAAACGTGTAAATCGACGCCTAACCTATGGGCTTTGTAAATAGGGGCTAACGCCGTCCCCCAATCAACGGCGGCAAGCCAACCTGCATTACAATGCGTCAGGATATTTATGGGACGCCTTAAATTTTTTGCCCGATCTTTGATCAGCTGAGCGCCATGCTCTCCAATTGCTTCACACGAAGCAATATCCTCTTCAGCTATCCGTCCAGCCTCGTCAAAGGCAGCAGATGCTCTTTGCTCCATGGGCAAGGTTGAGATAATTCTTCGTAAACGATCTAGGCCCCACCTTAAATTTACAGCAGTGGGTCGCGTTTCGAGCAGCGTTTGATGCGCCTTATGCAGCGAGAGATCAGAAGGATCGTGTGAGAGCGCCAGGGCAAGCCCATAGGCGCCGGTTACGCCTATAAGCGGCGCACCACGCACCACCATGTCTTTTATTGCCGCTGCGACTACCAAGTGATTGTCTAGCGCGCGGGTCTCAAAGTGATGGGGGAGCCTGGTTTGATCGATGACATGAACGCGCCGGCCATCGCTATCAGGCCAAATTGTCCGATAATTTTGCCCATTCATGCGCATTGATGTGTTCTTCTCGTCAAGTAACCCAAAGTTGGATCTTGTGCGCCATGGCCAGGTCCTTGTAAACCAAGCTCTAAGCAGATCAACCAAAATTGCGCCAAAAAAGAGGACAGATGACCTATTGTTGCGGCATACTTATGCGGGACGGCCTTGTCATGGTCGCAGATACGCGAACGAATGCAGGCCTCGATAATATTTCAACTTTTCGTAAGTTGCATATTTTTGAAAAAAAAGGTGAGCGCGCCTTAATGCTCGCATGCGCTGGAAATCTCTCTGTCACGCAAAGCGTCATAAATTTCCTCACCGATGGATTTGATAACCCAGAAACGGGAGAGACTGAATACTTTATGTCAGCATCAAATATGGTGCATGCTGCACAAATTGTCGGTCGAGCTGTGCGACTATCCCGCACACAAGCTAATGGCTCCGCCGAGCAAGCGGAGGGAGTCAACTTTGACGTTACATTACTGCTAGGCGGGCAAATTGGAGCGCCAGCGCCACGTCTTTTTATGATTTATTCGGCGGGAAACTGTATTGAATGCACGCCTGATACAAATTATTTGCAGATTGGCGAGCATAAATACGGTAAACCTATCTTGGATCGGGCAGTAAATTTTGAAACTGAGCTCTATGATGGATTAAAGATTGGCTTAATTTCTATGGACTCAACAATTCGATCAAACCTCTCTGTAGGCTTACCGATTGATATTGCGGTTCTCCGTCGTGACGCGCTGAGCCTTGAACTCTCTACCCGAATAGATGCAAGCGATGAATATTTTAGAGACTTACGAAGTCGTTGGTCGAAGGCGCTAAACGAAGCGCACCTGTCTATCCCGGCGCCGCCCTATCGTGATAAAACATAGTGACTATTATTGCAGCAATCGATCCAGAATCCATTATCAATGCCGCGGGAATCCTCAAGGAAGGCCGCCTTGTCGCTTTGCCTACAGAAACAGTCTATGGGCTTGGCGCCGATGCTACAAATGCAACAGCCGTAGCAGCTATTTATACCGCCAAGGGCAGACCTTCTTTTAATCCTCTCATTGCCCATGTAAGCGATCTTTCACAAGCCACGAAAGAAGCTTATTTTTCAGAAATAGCTTTAAAACTAGCCGAAAAATTTTGGCCGGGTCCACTTACAATCGTTGCGCCGGTTTCATCAAAATGCTCTGTATGCGACCTTGCGCGCGCCGGCCTTGATAGCGTCGCACTCAGAATTCCAGCAGATTTGACTGCACAAAAGCTCATAAGCACGCTTGGTCGACCAATCGCTGCGCCATCAGCAAACCGCTCTGGACATATCAGCTCTGTCACCGCTGCGCATGTGGGGAGCGACTTATTTGGAAAAGTTGATTTGATACTCGATGGAGGCCCTACAAAATTTGGGCTGGAGTCTACGATTGTCTCTTTTTGTCAACCTGAACCAATATTGCTTCGCGCGGGTATGGTCACAAGAGAAACGATAGAATCCTTTCTCAATCAACGGATAAAATCAGCAGCAGACTACAAGATTATCGCTCCAGGAATGACTGCATCACATTACGCGCCATTAGCAACGCTACGTCTTAACGCCCTAGATATAACTGAAGATGAAGCGGCAATAGATTTTGGCGGGCAGCTCATTCAATTTCAAAAACATAGCCTATGGATGCGCGACCTGTCTCCTACTCAGAATTTGACCGAGGCGGCCGCAAATTTATTTACATACTTACGTGAAGCAGATCGAAGTGGGACTAAAAAAATTGCAATTGCGCCAATACCAACATTTGGTCTAGGCGAAGCGATTCAGGATCGTCTTATACGCGCAAGCGCGTCCAAATGAGATTTAAAAAAATCCACAGAATGATAAATTCCAATATTTTGAGATAGCAATTGTAAATCTAGTTCAAATAGCAGTTGCTTCCAAAATACTCGTTAGTGTTGGAAGAGAATTATTAATTAGCCGACACGCACCAAAACCAGATTTTGTTAGTAGTAGCTTGATATGATTGACCTCTCGCGGCATTCCTCTTCCCATTGCGAGAGTGTAAAAACCATAATAGGCATCAAGAGGCTCTGCGCCTTTTACGCCGGACATGGCTTCAATAATTAATAATTTAGCGCCCTTTTCCAGAGAACTTCTAATATTTTTCAAAAGAGTGATTGAAGATTGATCGTCATGATCATGAATTATACGGATGAGTGTAACAATATCAGCGCCATAGGGTAATTTATCCCGCAAAAAATTACCTTCAAAAATATTTACGCGGGACGCTAGCTCCATGTCCTGTAGCCGTACACGGGCGCGCTCAGCTACAGCTGGTAAATCAAACAGCTTAAAGTTTAATCTCTGCGAAAAACGAGCTGCGGTCGCGATAAACACACCCTCTCCACCACCAACATCAAGCAAGCAGTTATAGCGTGTTATATCATATGCATGTAATACTTCTTCTGCGACAATTGGCTGAGAGGCCGCCATAAGCGCGCTATAGGCAGCAACCTGTTCAGCGCCGAGAAGAGTCGGCGTCTCTTCATCAGCTGAATAAGGCCAATAGCTCGCTAGGCTTGCAGATTTCTTTCCCTTTAATAAAGCGATTGGATCAATCAAATCTCCATAGAGCATTGATTGATGCCTGATAAGCGCAAGAGCAGATGGATTCCCTGCAAGCGCAGCGCCGATTGGACCTAAACCCCATTTATCTGAACCGCGTCGTTCTATAAGTTCTAACGAAGCAGCAGCCGCAAGTAAGCGCGAGGTAGGATCTTGAGCTAGATTGAGTCGCTTAGATAGATCTTGAAGGGATAAACTCCCTTCGCGTAAACATTCAAATAGATCTAATTCTGCACAGGCAAAAAGAACTTGAGAATAAACAAATCCAGCTGTCAAATCGAGTGCGGCGCGGGCTCTTCTTTGTGCAATCGGTCTCGTCAAAGGATTAGAAAGCGACCAGCGTTGAAAACGGGGGCTTGAAATCAGACGATTTCTGTAATTGTAGAGTCTTTCTAGAAACGCTTCGTAGGTCACCGATCAGAAACTTTCAAGCAAGACTCCCATATTCAGATTTGATCCAATTAGAATTATACCGGTAATATATTTGATGCTCAAGAATTAGTCTGTAGCATAGGTAACGAAATAGCTTATTCTATAATGACTAATCCCTGCAGGAAAATTCTTTTCTAAAAACTTTCTACTTTACTCGAGCTTTGATTGATAGAATTTTTTTAGTTAAAACACGCGCATCGTTGCGCTTTTCGTCTGGTGAAATAAAGCCATCACATCCTCCACCAAGGACTTCATTTTTGGTCCAATTTAAAGAAGCCGATCCTTTTTTGAACCCTCCTCAAAGCTAAGATAGTCGATGTGCGACGGAGCACATATTTCTCAATCTGGCCAAGATAGGGTTTTATTATTGAAGATTGTCTGAGGGGACACGACAATGAAAAAGAAGAATAAAATCAAAAAAGGCGATGGAATCATTATCCCAACGCCAGTCTTTTAGATCCTTTTCTAAGCCCAAAGATATATAATTAACCGCTAGAATTTTGCTGTTTGCTCCTTCTAGTAAAACAAAATAAAGCCCGGTCATTTCTGACCGGGCTTATGTCTTTTCCACCCTGACCTAGACGAAGGATGGACACCCATTATTGTCAGGGTGAATTAGGCTTTCCTTAGAACGCAGCGACGACTGGCG
>OMIO01000158.1 GCA_900299115.1 Methylocystaceae bacterium
AATATATATTCATTGCAAGAGAGGTATCAGATTAATATCTGTGCAATCCGATTATGCCTGCAACATGTAATGGTTGTTCCAGACAAAATTGCAAAATGTCGTTGATTGAACATAATTTCCAGGAACACTTTCAGGTGTGAAAATAAAGCGGCCGCTCCTGATGAGGCCATTATTCGCCTCACCGAAGTCTTTTCGCAGGCTAGTCATGAAATGAGATCATCTGCTGCTGTGGCAGAAATGCAACAATTCTCATGAAAGCGACAGTAGCGAGCCTTGAAGAGCGGCTTTAGTGTTGACAGATCGACAAATATGCTGGGAAATTTGAATATCATTACACTTAATGATGAATTCTCAGAAGAAGGAGGCTCGAATGCATTACGCAGATTTTGCTCTGCTGCTTCTCGCGGCTCCGCTATCCAGCATATTTATTTATACTCTGGGAAGATTTGTTCCTCATCGCCATATTGAGTTGATGCTATTATTCGTAGCATGCGCTTGTCTGTTGATCATGAGCATCCCATTCGGGGATGCTGAAGCCACAAAGGAAGTCGTTGCGGCTGTCCGCTCTCACCGACATTTCGAGCATGCGGCTAAAACGAACACTCAGATGAGCCGCTTCAATGGCTTTGATAAATGGACGGCGGTTTATGATATTTCTGCACATACTGTCTATCTGCCGAATGGGGTGACGCTAGAAGCGCATTCCGGACTTGGCGCACGGCTGGATGATCCGCGTTACGTGCACGAGCGTATGCGCGGCGCAACGCCGCCTAATGTTTATGAGCTTACAGAAAGAGAAAAGCCTTTCCATGGTGTGAGGGCGCTACGGCTCAGCCCGATTGAGCCGGGCAAGGTGTTTGGAAGAGCCGGGCTGCTGGCGCATACCTATATGCTTGGCGCCAGAGGAGATTCCAATGGCTGTGTCGTTTTTAAAAATTACGCAGCTTTCCTTCAGGCGTTTGATGGTGGAGATGTAAAGAGACTTGCGGTTGTCGCGCATCTAGACCCTAATGACATTAGGTTTGGCCATTTGCAGATATCGGCGCGCTAAGCTGACGCGCCAAATATGAATAAAGCATAAGGTTGAGTCTGGTCATCTATTGAGGGATATCGCCTGACTTGGTTTTGTTAATGGATGTTCATGGATTGATTATGAACCAAACTCTTAACTAATCGTTTGCTGAACAATTATGTAAATGCGATCTCTTATTGAAATTGAAGATATGACCGAGTGCCATATTTGCCCCTCCATGTTCATATCATATTCTAAAATCTGACCACCGAGTCCGTTCCAAAAGCCAGATTTTGCCAGTTTTTCAGTAATGGTGTGGTAATGGGGATGAACTTCATCCGTGAGTTGTGAAATAATAGTAGCGTTTTCCTGCCATTCGCTTGAATTTGATGATGCGATGACAAAGTAATCATCGTCAGCCAGAAACATTCTGGAAGGACTATTTCTTACAAATTCGACAAAACCGCCGAGTGATCTGATGTTTTTGTCCGCAGCTATTTTTTCAATTGTTCCTTGTTGATCACGTGATGGTATATTAGCCCCAGATTCCCAGTTGGAAATCAGTGATACGGAAACATCGAGTAGGTTAGATAATTCTTCTTGGCTTAGGTTCAGTATTGATCTAATTTCTAAAATTAATGATGACCAATAAGATTGCTTTTTTATTGAAGAAATAAACTCATTCGTTCTACGAAGTTTTTGTGATAAGGATTTGGATAGATTGAAAAGCAGCTGAGCCGATATTTTTGGTTCAACTTTGATCAATCTATCCAGATTCTGTCTGGATATAATGGCGATCTTCGTGTCAGTGACGGCAATGCAATCTGCGGTCCTGGCGGATTTGGACAGCATGGAAATTTCACCAAATGCCTGTCCTGGATCAATTACAAATGACAGCAAATCATCATCAAATGAAATATTTATTTGGCCTTCAATAACGACGTACATTTCATCTGTAGCATTGCCGGTCTGTATAATATAATCACCGGCGGCAAAATTCATTAATTTACCAGATCCAATAATTGTCGAGATATCATCAAGGGACATGCCGCTAAATATGCCAGTTTCATATTTATCATCAGATAAAGATGTTTCTGTGCTGAGAGAATGAATTTTATTCAAAATATTATCATCATAACTCGACACATAAGCTTCCAAAGATTTTCCATAGTTGTCATAAAACCAAGATACTGATTCATGATTGTCAGCATCAAAGCCGCGTTTATGAATCTGCTTGAAGAGTGGGGAGCCTACCTTTTTCAGGTGGGGCCAGTCGCGCGTTACAAGTAGAATTGGCGTCAACATGCCGATATCATCACCAATGGATGGTGCGTACATGTGAAATCCAAGTTGCGAATAAAAGGAAATTAGGTATGGAGCGCACATAGAAAATAGAAATTGTATGTCGTCGTCGAGTAAATCCGCATACATTTTAGAGGTGATTAAGCTTGCGGCGAATGAGCCTCTATGACTCGGTGAAATGGCAAACTTTTGTGAAATGGCCAAAGATCCAGAATAATGATCGAGGAAGGCGTTAATTCCGAGTAATCGCGAAATATCTTCAGGGATTAAGCGACGGAAATCACACTCTCGATCGTATATAATCCGGGCCGTTGCGATGGCTTTGCCATCCTTGATGGCTACATAGATTCGCGCATAGTCATCTAGATTGTCTTTGTAAATTTTGTTTTTGTGGTCAATGTCATTGTCTTGAAAATTTAATTCAGCGCCAAATACCTCGTAGCGAAGTTGGAAGGCAAGCCGCGCCGATTCAGAATCGGATTTGCAAACAATTATTTCCATGAGATTGCCTTTATCATACCCAAAATCGCATGTGATGAATGCTAGCTTTAGTCGCCATTTTTGACAAGGAAAAATGGTTTGCAGGAACCCTGAATAGGTTGTTATATCGTCTATATGCTCTAATATTATTTCAGTGTAGAAGCGCGAGCCATAAGCCTCTCACAGCTTATCGGCTTTTGTTCAGGGGTATATAAGAGGATAGATTGATCGCGTAACTTAACTCGATTAGCTTTGGCGTGCCCGTTTGCTTTTGGGGTTGCCGGCATCTTTTTAAGTGGCGATCAACTCCGCCGCTCCTGCTTAAGGGAAATCACAATGTTCGAATGGCCGACCTGCGTAGATATTGATATGCAAAAATATGCCAGAAAAGAGCTATACGAGCATTTCCTCACATTCGAAATTCCAGTTGCAACGCGTACGGTCCAGCTGGACGTTACCAATTTAATGTCATTCATAAAGACGAATAATTATCGTTTCAGCCTAGTTTTAGGATTTATCATCACCCGCGCGGTAAATCATGTTCCAGAACTTCGCCATAGAATTCAAGATGGCAAGCTTGTTGAATTTAATAAAATCATTCCATCATTCACGATGCTGTCGCAGGATAAGCGTGTATTCTTTTCAAAAGGCGTTTTTACAGATAGCTTTGACAATGACTATTACGAAAATATGGATATTAATGATCTGGCCGCCAGGGGAATAGAACAAAATATTGGATCGGGTAATCAGGGCCAGGTATTTATTACTAATAATCCTTGGAATAGTTTTACTTCCCTGCAATTTCCGTATTCTAGCAAAGTTGCTTCTATG
>OMIO01000159.1 GCA_900299115.1 Methylocystaceae bacterium
CTCGGATCGAGAAAAAACTTCATATTGCAGGAACTGTAGATGATAAAAAACTCCCGCACGGAGGTTCTACAAAAGTAGATACGCCAGACGCCCCCACGATCTTAGTTGCATTACCAAAAAAACAAAAAGTTGAAGAATATGTCGAATTAACTGGCAATGCTCAGTCACCTAACCATGTCGACCTCGTGGCAAGAGTTGAAGGTTATCTACAACAGGTCCATTTCAAGGACGGACAGATTGTTAAAAAGGGCGATCTACTTTTCACCATTCAGCAAGAGCAATATAAAGCGCAACTTGCTCAAACACAGGCCCAAATCCAAGCTGAACAAGCCGCACTAGACTTGGCGCGCATAGAGGCAAATCGCTATGCTTCATTACGAGAACTGGGCGCCGCTTCACAGGTATGGGTAGATAAATGGATTTTTGAGTCTAAGAAAGCAGAAGCAAATATCGCTGGCTTGCGCGCGCAGGAAGAGATCGCAAAGCTCAATCTGAGTTATACAGAAATTCGAGCGCCCTTTGATGGCCTCATGAGCAACACCTATCTCTACCCAGGGGCGATGGTTGGCGGCGCAGGACAACGTTCAGTTCTAGCTGAAATTTTGCAAATCAATCCGATTTACGCCGTTGCTAATTTGAGCGAGCAGGAATTGCTTGCAATCCGCAAAAACATTGGCCTCGTCAATTATGCCACAATGATGAGTACGCCAATCGATGTAGGCATCATTGATAATAACGCTTTTCCGTTCCATGGCCATCTACAATATGTAGCGCCGGCGATTGATTCAAAAACCGGCACATTATTTCTAAGAGGGGTTCTCGATAATCCTGATCGCGCCATTCTACCTGGATTTTTTCTTCGTATCCGTATTCCAAAAGGTAAAACGAACCCTGGCGCGTTGCTCATACCCGATCGGGCAATCCTAACTGACCAGACAGGTCGTTATGTTCTTGTCGTAAACGCGGACAATAGCGTCGAAAAACGTACAGTATATCTTGGAAATCTCGTTGACAGCCTAAGAGTAATCACCTCAGGACTTGGCCCCACAGATCATGTTGTTGTTGGCGATTTATGGCTAGCGGCTCCTGGCTTGAAGGTTAATCCCAAACTCGTTTCTGAAAACGAGTAAGGATTCGGATCGATGCTATCGAAATTTTTCATCGAACATCCAGTTCTTGCCAACGTTTTGTCAATTATTTTGGTTGTGCTCGGCATTGTTGCCGTATTCAGCCTACCGGTATCTCAATATCCCAATATTGTCCCCCCCACAGTGATGGTGACAGCACGCTATCCTGGAGCCAGCCCTCAAACAATTATCGATACTGTTGCGCTGCCGATTGAATTACAAGTCAATGGTGTCGATGGCATGATGTATATGCAGTCTACTGCAGCAGCGGATGGCACATATCAGCTCATCGTTACCTTTAAGATCGGCGTTGATGCCGATCAGGCACAGGTGCGCGTTCAAAATCGCGTCTCTAATGCGCTTGCACAGCTCCCAATGCCTGTTCAGTCGCAAGGCGTCACGGTGATGAAACGCTCTACGGCAATGCTCGAGGTCATTACGTTAGAGTCGGCAGGGGCAACCTATGACTCATCTTTTCTAAGTAACTATGCCACAATCAATATTGTTAATGAGCTAGCGCGATTACCAGGGGTAGCAAATGTAACAGTGTTTGGAGCGTCAAAATACGCCATGCGCGTGTGGATGGATCCAAGAAAACTCTATTCATTTGGTCTTGTGCCCCAGGATGTTATCAAGGCGATCACTCAACAAAGTCAGCTTGTCGCTGCCGGACAAACTGGCATGCCGCCAGCTCCGGCGGATCAGAATTTTCAATACACTGTCGATATTCTCTCGCGCTTCGACGATCCAGCACAATTTTCTGAAATCATTGTTAAGGCACAAAATAACGATGGCGGACGACTTGTTCGCATCAGAGACATCGCCCGAGTTGAATTAGGCTCTCAAACTTATTCGCAGCAATGCAAAATCAATGACAAGCCTGCCGGATGTGTCGCCATATATCAAACCCCTGAAGCAAATTCATTGCAAGTTGGCAAGTCTGTCGAAAAGAAAATGCAGGATCTTGCAAAATACTTCCCGAAAGATATGCAATATCGCATTCCATTCGACACTACAGGGTTTATCAAAGAGTCAATTAATGAGGTATACTCAACCCTTTATGAGGCTGGATTTCTTGTCCTAGTCGTTATCCTAATTTTTCTACAAAATTTTCGCGCCACTCTGGTTCCCGCAACAACAGTCCCAGTTACGATTATTGGCACATTTGTTGGCATGTATGCGTTAGGCTACTCGGTAAATCTCTCAACTCTATTCGGCGTTGTGCTAGCCATTGGCATTGTTGTTGACGATGCCATCGTTATTGTTGAGGGTGTGAGTAAATATATTGAGGAGGGATTAAGCCCTCACGATGCCTCCGTCCGAGCTATGAGCGAACTCTTTGGACCGATCATCGGGATCACGCTGGTATTAATGGCTGTTTTTCTGCCAGCAGCCTTTCTACCAGGTCTTACTGGAAAAATGCTGGCGCAATTTGCTGTCGTTATCGCCACCACTGCGCTGATTAGCGCACTGAACGCCGCTACGCTAAAACCTACGCAATGCGCGCTTTGGCTTGAAAAACCCATTCCACTTGATGAACGAAATGCATTCTATAGAACTTTCAATAAAGCATATGATTACTGCGAGCTCTATTACATTAGATTTGTTACGTGGACCGCTGCTCGTGCTCAGAAAGTTGTCATTATTGGCTTAATTGTTTCACTGGGCGGCATTTTTGGCATAGGCCGACTTCCCACAGCCTTCATCCCGATTGAGGATCAAGGCTATGGCATTACCGCAGTACAATTACCGGAAGGCGCTACGCTAGGCCGCACGGTCGACGCTCTCAGCCATGCAACAGATTTGGCCCTTCACACCCCTGGCGTGAAGGATGTTTTGACGATTGCGGGTATTTCAGTTGTCGAGAACAATGCGATCCGTTCTAACGTTGGCGTCAATTTCGTGATTTTTGACGAATTTTCTGAACGACAAAAACATAAAGGTGAGGATTTACTTAGCCTAATGGCTGGACTGCAAAAGAAAATGAATTCACTGCCCGATGGGCGTGGATTGTTACTACCACCACCGCCTATTCAGGGCATTGGCAATGCCGGAGGCTTTCAGATGCAGGTCAATCTGCTTGGCGGTAGTTTTGATTATGCCAAGTTGGGACGCGCGACGGATGCTTTGATGGCAGATACAAAGCGAGATCCCTCTCTTCAGCGGGTCAATACAACTTATAAACCCTACGCTCCGCATGTTGAATTATCGATTGATCGCGTCCAAGCCGAGTCATTAAAGGTCTCTGTTGGCGATGTGCTCTCAACACTTACCTCCTATGTTGGTTCTAGTTACGTGAACCAATTTAATAAGTATGGCCAGGTTCTTCAGGTCTATGTGCAGGCGGACTCACAATATCGACTACAGCCAGAGGATCTTCTCAAGCTTTATGTCCGTAGCCAAGATGGCATAATGGTCCCTATAGAGACCCTGGCGCATTTAGCGCCTTCCAGCGCCCCAGCTCTAATTACTCTTTATAATCTTTACCCTTCTGCAATCATTGTTGGCGGCCCAGCGAAGGGATTTAGTTCGGGAGACGCGATCCACGCGATGGAAACAATCGCCGACAAAACCTTACCAAAGGATGTCGGCTTTGAGTGGACCACCATGGCCTATCAGGAAAAGATTACGGGCAACCTTCTTTACTATGCTTTTGCAATGTCTGTTTTGCTTGTTTATCTCGTCTTAGCCGCTCAGTATGAAAGCTGGATTCTTCCCCTTGCTGTTATTTCTGTTGTACCACTTGGCCTCGTTGGCCCAGCGCTGACCTTAACAACATTGGGCGTTGATAATAATCTTTATGTTCAAATCGGCCTCATGTTATTGATCGCTCTTTCAGCCAAGAATGGCATATTGATTGTTGAGGTTGCGCGGGAAACAAGGCTCTTGCACGGCAAACCAATCATCGAGGCCGCAATTGAAGCAGCCCGGATCCGTTTCCGTCCAATCTTGATGACCTCGATTGCGTTTATTTTAGGCGTTGTTCCGCTCGTAATAGCAACAGGTGCAGGCGCAAATGCGCGGCGCTCACTAGGCGTAAGCGTTTTTACTGGGATGATTTCCTCAACCTGCCTTGCGGTCGTTCTCGTTCCCGCATTTTTTATTGTTCTTCAAAGCTGGGATGAAAAGAGGAAAAAGCCAAACCCTCACAAATAATCATTTTTATAGATCTTAGCATTCTTCCAATGCAGGAGACTAAATGAGCGGTTTGTATTTGTATGGAATATTATGGGATCAAAAAGGATCAAATTTATTTAAAAACATCAAATTGATTTCATTCTGCTTATAGCTTGCAATCGTAATTATGATTATTCGATCACTCTAGCCTTTTATCAAAATCCAATTATTTTTAGAAAAATTCTCTAATCTCCCGGGCAGGGCGCGCCAATCTCTATACTACTCATGTTTTGCTGGAAATTTTCCTCTAAATTTCGATGAATATTTGTAAAAACCTCTAGTAAATCTTTATGCGGGATGATCTTAGGAATAATAGTGCAGTAGTGTGGTATTTTTGCAACGCAAATAAACGCCTGTAAATAAAAAGAATTTAGCAATAGGTCGTTTTCTTAAGCCCATACTTTCGAAATTCTCTGGATATATGGCGCTTTAGGACTTGTATATCGTCTCTAGTTTGACACAATCAAAACAGAGTTTCTTCACAGGTGTAAAGCTATGTCAGAGACATTTTGTATCCGCTATCAAGACGTGCGTGCGAGGCGTCCTGTTCAAAAGATATCGATGGCCTATGCCTCGAGAGATTTGGCTTTGAACGCAGCTTTTCTAATTAAAGAAAAAGATTTCGATCTTCTCGAAATTAGGGGTTCAGAAGGCAGTCTTCTAACCAAAATGGATCTTGAGAAAGCGCTGTGCGTCGCAACTGCTTAAAATGCCCATTTTGGTAAGAATTAATATTAATTTGCCGCTATCGCCTAAAAATAGGCTAAGGCCAGTTTAGAGTTAAATAATATTAAATCTGATAATTTAGAGACAGGTCATTATTCAAATCGTTTCAAATAAAGCATGAAAGCATAAGATTTGAGACTATTTTTCCCTTTTTGGAAAAACCAAATCCCTTCCCTACTCCACCAGTATTCTCTCGTGGCTTTAGAAGAATACTCATTAACGCAGCTCTCGTCAGACACTGACAGTTTATGAACAATGACTGGCTATCCAGAAGTTGGAACAGAGGCAGGGATAATTCTTATCTATAGGACGTAAAGACAGCCAGAAAATGAGATCAGTTTATATTTTGAAGATATTCAGGTCATAGCTATCAATTTGCCTCGCTTACATGAGGATCAAAACCAGGCGGCCCATGATCCCATGGATATCCCTGCTCGGCTAATTTATATCCATAATTATACAATGCTTTCATATATTCTGGCTCAAAATCTTCTTTGTGCGGAACCTCAAAATCATCTTTAATAAAAGCAAGATTGAAAGAAGAGTTCTGTTTTTTAGCAAGCATAAAAGCTTTATATAAATCTCCGACACCATTATAATTTATTAATAAACCAACAGCTTTTTGAGCAATCGTCAATGTATGACGCGTTGTCTCACTCCAATCAGGGTGAAGTCTAGCATTTCGAATAATATATGTATCAAATGACTTTCTTGTTACCCCAACCTCTTTCCTGATTTTCATAAAATCGAGCTTTGCCGGCGCCACAAATATTTGACTGACCGCGCCGCCATCAACATGCATTTCCTGATATTTCTTTCCGTTAATTTCAACATCAAAGAATACTGGAGGAAATGCTAAGGGAATTGCAGCAGAAGCAAGGAGAATCTTATGAACCAGATGCAATGCATCTGGATGCTTAGTCGCCGCAATCGCCGTAATATCCCAAAAAACCGCACGCCCTGCATCGACATCAGCTGTTTGAATAAGGAGTAGCCGGCCCTTTTCGCGCTCCACGGCTATTTTACCTAGCATCTCATCTGTAAGATATTGCGAGATTGTGTGGAATAATGGATCCGTATCCGACAGAGCGTCCTGAACAGTCGCCGCTAAGGGGAGGAATCTCTCGCGAAACACATGTTCTGCGTCCATGGCGGTATAGAGCTGCGTGAGAGTTTTATCATAGTCAGGACCCAAAAAAGCAAAAGGGGCAATTAATGCGCCGGTGCTGACGCCGGTAACGCTTCTAAATACCGGCCTATCTCCGCGAGCAGACCAGCCAGCTAAGAGACCGGCTCCAAACGCGCCATTATCCCCCCCTCCAGAGAGAATGAGCGCGCTCGCAGCTGGCAGCATCCCCCCGCGCGTAACGTTATTATATTTGGCCTCTTTGGATAGGCTTTCTCTCTGAATTCTTTCAACTGTATCTATTTGGTCAGGGAAAGCGCGAATATCATTTAAACCAAGCACTAAGGCCTGAAGCCTCAGTTCTTCGGGTACAGCTGGCTGACGATCAATTTTCTCATTTTTCCAAAGGTACAGCGCCAAAGCTGTAAATATTATTGGCAGTATATATCGTTTTTTATAAAAATATGATTTCCACACAACCCGTTCCCCAGCAGGCGACGCAATACCAGTATTTTTCAACGCTCATAGAAACGCAAGGACGATTTATCTTGCCTTAGAAAGATTTTAAAACTCTATGTCTACAAAATTAGCTCGAAATGCGAAAAAATTGCCTTGAAGATTGATTATAGTTTCTAAGGTC
>OMIO01000160.1 GCA_900299115.1 Methylocystaceae bacterium
CTTTCTTAATAGAGCGCATTGCCGCATTAAAGGTGACGCGAGACAAAAGCCCCTTACGTTTCTCTGCTGGGCTAAGCATACCAGCTAGAGCACTGTCATTTCGAGTGTTAAAGAGATCAAACACGCTATGAAATAGCGCGTCTGTCTTCGTTTCAACCTCCGATAGACGGCGAATATCTAGCAATAACTCGTTTGGAACCGGTTTTTGTTTGGTATTAATATCCATGAAAAGACGGCATTCTTGCGCACGCGATAATTTGTCATAAATTATGACTGGCGTACTGACGGATTTTTTTGCCAGCTTAAAACCATACACACGATGCTGACCGTCAATAATCAGAAATGCGCGCGGATCAGGCTCAAACTCAATAACGCCCTTTTCCATATCATAATTTAGATTAGCGCAGGCCTGAGCAGAAAGCACGATCGCCCCAGGCACGGTGCCAAATCCAGTGTCAATATAACGCGCTATTGATTTTGCGCGCCGGGGGTCCAGTAATCTCTGAAAACCTTTTTCTGGATTGTCATTGCGCGTTTCCACAACGCAGCTGGCGGCTAAAAGCGAACTTGGGAGAACGAGTGTATAAAAACGATGCTGTCCCTGCTGAACCAGCAACGCCGCTTGTTGAGTAAGCTTCCGCCGACCTTCTGAGATCGCTAAACCGCTCGAAAAAAGTGGGTCCCCGCTGACAGAGCATGATTGATCGGCAACGAGGCCAACTTGCGTATCTCGATCCATTTCTTGATCCCCACGGGGGCGAAGTCTTCAGCCTTCGCAAGAGCTGACTCTACGAATCATACGCGCGCATGGAGTCGAAAATAGGGAGGAAGTCCAATGTGAACAAGTAAATTTTGAGCAAGCTAAGATTTTTAATGAAATCTGCACAGTTGAGACGCAAAATCGCAAAGTTTCCAACTCGTGAAAAACGCCCTTTCGCTGGCAATGAATGCAGGTTATTGTTTTAAGTCAATAGATTGCCTGGGAAATAATTCATCCCGACTGGAATGAAAAATATCTAAATGTTTCTAACCAGATTAAAAAATTCATAAAAGCTAGCCCAAGAGAGAAATAGACCACGCTATGAACCGTCTCGATCGACATACTCACCCCGCAGAAGAGGCCGAGCTAGAATTTCTTGATGGTGAATATCGCGTGCGTAAAGCTGGAGCTTATGTGCGCTGTGCGGTTACGGGCCAGCCAATACTTTTAGAGGATTTGCACTACTGGAACGTAGACCTCCAAGAAGCCTATAGCGGTCCGCTGGCAAAGTTACGCCGAATTGGCGTTAAGAACTCCGAATAAGGCGTGCGCGCTCCAAGGAAGTTATTAAAATATTCACGAAGTCTTTTTTATTTTCTAAAATAAGATTGATCGGCAAAAAATCATAATCAATTATACATTTTTCTATGCGCGCGGCGTCTTTCTCTGTTGTCACCAACAACGCCTTGTGACGTTCTGCGAGATTTCGCAGGGCTACCAGCTCTCTTTCTGAATAGAAATGATGATCTGAAAACGCTAGTTCAGCAATACAATTGGCTCCAATTCGTCTTAATGTAGAAAAAAATTTCTCCGGACGCGCGAGCCCTGCAAATGCAATAACACTCCTTCCTTTAAACCTCATGCTGTCATGTTGCGCCACGTCAACAAAGGCGTGAAATATATTGCTTTTAGACAAAAAGGATTGCGCGCGCTTATGCTGATCTGGATTAATAATGATACAAATATCTGCACGATCCAGCTGGCTTGCTAAAGGCGCCCGCAGAGGCCCAGCAGGCAAGCAAAAACCATTTCCCACCCCGTATGTTGGGTCCAAGGCGAGTAAGTTTAAATCAGCCGCGAGCGCCTTGCTTTGGAATCCATCATCCATAATGAGGACGCTTGCTCCAGCGCTTAGGGCCACCTGTGCTGCCGAAAAACGATCCACGCCGACAATCGTCATTGCCTCTTGCGCTAATAACAAAGCTTCATCGCCAACCTGATGGGCGTTGTGATATTTATGATCGACGAGGAACGGCGGCGCAGTCAAATTGCTGCGGCCATGGCCTCGTGTCAAAAATGCAGGGCGCTCACCCATCTCTATAAGTAATTTCGCAACTAATAATGCGAGGGGCGTTTTCCCATCTCCTCCGCACGTCAGGCCTCCAATAGCCAGCGTCGGCAAGGGAGCCCTTAACCCCGGACGCGCCATGCGTCTCTTAGCCAAAACGCCGTATAATACGCTCAAAGGGCGCAATATCTGCGCAGCAACCCCGGGCACACGCCAAAAATCTGGCGCCTTGGTTAGCACGTCTCACCACGAATGGCGGTTAGATACGGGGCCAAGGCATCCATTGTTTTACGAGATGCCCCAGTAACTTTTTCGACGACCTCTATTGCGGCGCGACCTTTGCGGCGCATTTCAGCAGGATGCATTAAAAATGAGGCAACAGCTTGCGTTAATGCAGCCCCATTATCCACACGCGTTGCAGCCCCTGCGTAGAGTAGAAGGTCATAGACTTGTGAAAAATTTTCAACTTGCGGTCCGTAAATGATCGCGCATCCGAATTTTGCCGGCTCAATCGGATTCTGTCCCCCGCCAACAGTCAATGACTTTCCCATGAACACCAGCCCAATAGTGCGAAAAATCATTGCTGTTTCGCCTACAGTGTCAAATATATAGATATCAACCCCCTGCAATGGAAACGGGCCTATCGATCGTAAGGCGACTTTTAATCCTCTTAATTGCGCGGCGTGCGCGATGTCTTGCGCCCGTCCAGGATGTCGAGGAATAATGAAGGTGATTAGTCCAGGCCTTTGTTGCATGAGCGCTATATGCGTATCAAAAATAAGCTCCTCCTCGCCTGGATGCGTTGATACTCCCGCCCATACCGGTCTAGCTGCAATCACTTGAGTGAGGGTGGAGAGCTCCACAATATCAATCAATGGGGCAGCCATATCAAATTTTAAATTTCCAGCAATTCTTACATCTTTTGCGCCTAAGCTCAGAAATCGAGCCGCATTTAAGTAGTCCTGTGCCAGGCAAAGATTAATTCTGCCGAAAATTTTTTGCGCAGTTCCTGAAACGATCCGCCATCGATGAAAAGATTTTTTTGAAATACGCGCATTAACCAGGATCAAGGGAATCTGACGCCTATGAAGCTCTGTGACCATATTTGGCCACAACTCAGACTCAGAAAATAGCGCAAGATCTGGGCGCCAATAATTTAAAAAGGAACAGATAATTTGCGGCGCATCTAGCGGCGCATATTGATGCAAAGCTCCCAAAGGCAATCGGGCGGAAATAACATGACCAGAACTAGGCGTGCCCGTCGTCACCAATACATTAAAATTCAGCTGAACCAGACGGTCAACTAAAGGAAGCAAAGAAAGACTTTCGCCAAGACTAGCGCCATGAAGCCAAACCAACTTACCCGGAGGCCGCTTCCGTCCCGCTTGGCCCAAACGTTCTGCAAATCTAACCGGATCCTCTTTGCCAATCCTAACGCGCCAATTGAGGAAATGAGGCGCATATCGCGTCATAATTTGCGTCGCGAATTGATAAAATATTAAAATTAATACAACTCCTCAACGAGTTCTCGCGACAATGAAGATCCGATAGACGTCTAATCTAGGCAAAAGAGTTTAAGTCAGAAATGATATTTATAAAAGATCGTGATCAGGATCGAGCAACTTATGTAAATGTACAACAAAATAGCGCATATGCGCGTTATCGACTGTTGAATGAGCCTTGGCTTTCCATGCCGCAAGAGCGCTTTCATTATCTGGAAATATACCAACTATATCTAACTTTGCCGGATCTCTAAACGCCACGCCATCCAAGGAGACAAGCTCCCCGCCAAATACCAGATTAAGTGACTGAGTATGTTCATTTTTATCTACGAGCGTCTGCGTCATAAGCAGGATCTCCTTGTGAAAGAGCTAGAGCCAAAGCGCGGCTTTCGTTAAACAACGGCGCAGGCGCCGCAATGAGCATGCCACGCGTGACTTGGGAGCGATTATACACTAAGGGAGCCTGGTCTAATTCACTCAAAAAATAACCTGCTTCCCTGAGAATAATATCTGCCGCAGCGATGTCCCAGTCGCGGGAATTTGACGAAGCGATTACCAGATCATGTCGCCCCGCCGCAACGTCAGCAAGACGTAAAGCGAGCGATGGCGCTCTAGGCGCTAGGATAAAATTATGCGTCATGCTTTGAAGCGCAGCATGCATTGACCTTGGCGCAACAATTGCGGCGTTAGCAAGTGTATTTCGACGAGAAGCCATAAGTCGTCGACCATTTACAAACGCGCCCTGTCCCGAGGCCGCCGTGAACGTTTCACCTAAGGCAGGCGCATGGATAACACCCGCTATGGGTTGACCAGCGAGAACATAAGCAATTGAAATTGCCCAGCGGGCATCGCCACGCGCGAAAGCCGTCGTCCCATCGATTGGATCAACGACAATCAGCTCTTGATTGGCTAATCGCGCATCGCTGTCAGTGCTTTCTTCGGATAACCAAGCCGCTTCTGGACGCAGTCGGCGCAACTCCTGAATGAGAAAGCGATCAACCAGTAAATCCGCTTCTGTAACCGGCGAGCCGCCGTTCTTATAGGAAATATCAGCGCTCGTACGCTCCCCTGGATTAAAAAATCCAAGGGCTAAATCGCCCGCGTTACGCGCCACCTTTTCGAGGTGAGGTAAAAAATCAATAACTTTAAGAGGATCGGGCATTATAAGATCACTAGACCAGAGGGCTTGATCGAGCAAGTCGCCGCCAGCCTCGGTGGGAGCAAGCGCGCCCTATACGAAAATTTGATCGATTATTAATCCAGAGCGAGCATAAATTTATATAAAGCTCATGCTTCCGCAATGTGCGTTGTTTTAAAAATCCTACTCAGCTGACTGCTCGGCGGAACTCTCATGAGTCGCAGCAAAACCTTTCCGAATCTCTGCTTCTTTTAAATTGCGTCCGATGAATACGAGTCGCGATTCTTGCTTTTCATCCTCTCTCCACTCTCGCTGCAAATCGCCATCTAGGATCATGTGGACGCCTTGGAACACAAACCGCTTCGGCTCATTCTTCAAAGCTACGATACCCTTGCAGCGCAAAATGTCTGCACCCTCTCGCTGAACATAGTCATTTAGCCAGGGGATAAAGAGCTCAGGATTAACCGCTCCTTGATGGCGTACAGAGACCGATTGGATCTCCGTATCATGAATAACCTCCAGATGATCATGCCCACTAGTGTGATGATGATGCTCCGGCGCGGTATGATCATGGCCATGAGCATGATCACACGCCTCTCCACACTGATGGCCCTCTTCCTGATGCGGATGATCATGCTGATTGGAAATCGAGCCATCCTGCGCGAGAAAACGGGGCTCTAGTTTCAAAATTCGTTCAAGATCAAATGCATTTTGATCTAATAGAACATTGAGAGGAACATTCGCTTTTACTGATCGATGCAGAATTGCATAAGGATTTATGCCTCGTATACGCGCCTCTACCTCACTCAACTCCGCCTGTGTCACAAGGTCGATTTTATTTAAAACAATGACATCAGCGAATGCGATTTGTGACTTTGCCTCAGGCGCATCTTTCAGTCTTTGGCTTAAAAATTTAGCGTCAGCGAGGGTTACAACAGCATCCAACCGCGCTGCGTCCTTTACATCTGCGTCAACGAAGAAGGTTTGCGCGACTGGCGCTGGATCTGCAAGACCAGTAGTTTCAACAATAATTGCATCAAATTTACCGCGACGCCGCATCAACCCTTCAATAATTCTGATCAAATCTCCGCGCACCGTACAGCAGATGCAGCCATTGTTCATTTCGAAGATTTCTTCGTCTGCGTCGACAACTAAATCATTATCAATACCAATTTCACCAAACTCATTTACAATCACAGCGTAACGACGCCCATGGGGCTCGCTTAAAATCCGATTGAGTAAAGTTGTTTTTCCTGCGCCTAAATAGCCCGTAATTACCGTGACAGGAATTTTATTGCCCAAGACTTACTCCTATTTTTTATCAAGTCTAAGCTTATGGCGGCTTATGGCTTCAAAGCCCTGACGATCTCTTTAACATTGTGACGCATCATTTCGAGATAGGTCCCGCCATCCCCTTTTGCACTGGTCAGACTATCAGAGTAAAGCGTTCCGCCAAGATGAGCCTTAGTCTCGGCAGAAATTCTCTTTGCTAATCTGGGATCGGCGACATTTTCTAAAAACACAGCCTTAACTTTTTGGGCCTTCGCTGCATCAATAATCCGCGCGATGTCTCTGGCGCTCGCTTCGGCCTCAGTTGATACGCCCTGAGGGGCTAGAAAAGCAATGCCATAGCGGGCCGAAAAATACCCAAAAGCATCGTGCGTGGAAACAACCCGACGATCATCTAAAGGAATAGTCGCCAACGATTCGATGATTTCATTATCTAATTTCGAGAGTGTCTCAATATATAATTGACTGTTTTTTTGATAGTCAGCGCTGTTATTTGGGTCGATTGCTATCAATGCCTGACAAATTTCTTGTGTGTAAATTTTTACATTATTTACATCTTGCCACACGTGGGGATCAACTTCTCCCAGCCTCTCTTGCGCTTTAATCTTTTTACTTAAATCTACAACAATCCCTTTGCTTTTTGTTACGTTGATCAATCGGGATAACCACCCCTCAAAACCCAATCCGTTTATAAAAATTATTTCCGCTTGGGCAATTTTTCGCGCGTCTGCGGGGCTGGGTTGATAGACATGGGCGTCTTCTTCGGGGCCAACAATCATCGTCACGCCGACATGATCGCCACCCACCTGCTGGACTAAATCTCCGATTATGGAAAAACTCGCTACTGCAGAGATTTTTTTGATCTCTGCTTGTGCTGGAGAAGTTAGGGACCCTAAGATAATGAAACAAAAAAAATAAACGCAACAAAAGCCGAGCGGGAAACGCATAATTTATCCTTCAAGATGGCTACGAGGCCGACGCAATCGTAAAATACCACCGGCGCGACCAAAAAAAAGCGAGACAAAATAGCAAATTCCAGCAACGAGAATAATTGCCGGCCCTGTTGGCGCGCCAGTTTCATTTGAAAAGACGAGACCCACATAGGCGCTAAAAACAGCAAAGGCCGCCGCTAATGGCAAAGCAACCACAAGCTGAAAGCTCCACAACCGCGCCGCCGCTGCTGGCAACATGATTAAACCGACGGCCATTAACGTGCCTAAGGCATGAAATCCTGCAACAAGATTTAGGACCACAAGTGTAAGAAATAAAAATGGAACAATTTCGCTGATCCTAGTGATTTGTCGCAGAAAAATAGGGTCCAACGTATCAACAACAAAAGCTCGATAAAAAAGCGCTAGGCAGACAAGGGTGAACGTGCTGACGCCCACAAGCATGGATAGCCCTGGATTATCGAGACCAACAACTGAACCAAATAGAATATGCAGCAAATCAATATTCGAACCGCGCATCGATACGAGCGTGACGCCTAGAGAAAGAGAAACAAGATAAAAAGCAGCGAGCGAGGCATCTTCACGCAAGGTTGTAAAACGAGCTGCTAAACCGGTTGCGAATGCAATAATAAGGCCCGCGATCAGTCCCCCGATCGTCATTGCCGGCAAAGACAATCCAGCAATCAAATAACCAACAGCCGCCCCCGGTAAAATAGCGTGCGAAAGCGCGTCCCCCGCCAATGACATGCGGCGTAAAATCAAAAAAACGCCTAACGGCGCTCCCGAAATGGCCAGCGCAATAGAACCAACGAGCGCTCGACGCATAAATTCATATTCTATAAACGGCGTAATAAAGATATCAGTGATCATGAACGATCGCTTCATCTAATAAACATTCTCGCGCATCTGAATCATAAGCTTCTGACATAGCGCGCGCTTTTTGCAGATTTTCCGTGGTCAAAACTTCTTGTGTTGGCCCCCAAGCAATACAGTGTCGGGCTAGCAACAATGTCTGCGCAAAGACGCGTCGCGCGAGCTCTAAATCATGCAATACTGTAATGACTATGCGACCTTCAGCGCACCAATGAGCGATAAGACTCAACAAATGCTCTGTTGTTGCCTCGTCAATCGCTCCGAAGGGCTCATCAAGCAGAATGACGGGTTCATCCTGCATGATCAGCCGCGCGAACAAGACACGCTGCATCTGACCACCCGAAAGGGTCGCGATCGGCCGACGCTCTAGACCTGACAGCCCTACGCGCTGAATCGCTTGCTCAACGCTGTCATATTCTCTCGCAGTTAGTCCACCAAAAAGTCCGATGCGACGCAAAGCGCCTAAAGCAATGAAATCTTTCACATCAATTGGAAAACTGCGGTCAATTTCGATGAGCTGGGGCAAATATGCAATGGCTCGAGGGTCTCCAGAGCCATAGTCGATACGCCCGCCGATTGGCCTCAACAGTCCAGCCAACGCTTTCAACAAAGTCGATTTTCCGGCGCCATTCGGTCCGCACACCGCCAAGGCCATTCCAGGCGAGATCGCTCCGCTCAGGTGATGAACCGCGGGTCGCCGCTCATATCCAAGTGTGAGATTGACCAGCTCGATCCCCCGGCGAATTTTATTTGGGTGATTCAAGTAAGCGCCCAATAAAAACTGGCCCATAAGCCGCCAATAATAATTGACAACATAAATATCCGATCGCTGCTCGACCGACACAATAGACTATTGGCGCGCCTGGTCAGAACCCACTCCGAGGTTCCGTCCTTGCTGAAATGATCCATCTGTTGAGCTTCAGAAAAGAATTTTTTTCTCATATTAATGTTATATTGTAACGGCCATTAATAACAAGACATCTCGTAAAAGCCTTTCAACGCCCAGAAAAACCCTGAAAAAGCGCCCAATCAGCCGTGGACAGAGCGACAGCTCTCTGTTATGGCAGCGCACGGCCCGGGCGCTCCGCATGCGTTTGCATTGTCTTTCCCAATTATAGGGACGATCTTTTCCAGGGCTTCTTTGACCGCCCCAACTACAGGATTGTTTTTCGTGCAAGTTCTCGTTCGTGACAATAATGTTGATCAGGCTCTGAAGGCTCTCAAGAAGAAGATGCAGCGTGAAGGCATTTTTCGTGAAATGAAGCTGCGCGGACATTATGAGAAACCCTCTGAGAAGCGCGCGCGTGAGAAAGCCGAAGCAGTCCGTCGCGCCCGCAAGCTCGCCCGCAAAAAATTACAACGCGAAGGCTTGCTGCCAATAAAGACAAAGATTATTGCGCGCTAAAGTTACGCTTCCTATAGAATTTCCTCTTTCAGCGCATATTTTGTTAAGATTGTCGCGGCAAATATTTTGACCGCCACCGGGACGATTCCCGAAATTTGCTTAAGAGGATCCAACGGCATGGGTTTAGACCATGCGGCGACGCTCTCTCGCCCGCGTTACTGTAAAAATTCTCCTATCTCTTTGGCGGCGTCACTGATCGCTGCCCTTGCCCTTGCGAGCTGCGAGACAGCGATGGGGATACGGCCGCCTGGACGAGGTATCGCAGAAATCTCTGATACCGACCCCAAAGCTGCGGCGACGAATATTGACTCTCTGACCGAAGTTATAAAACGCAACCCTTCAAGCGCTGAGGCCTATAATACGCGCGGCGCCGCCTACGCCCGCGTTGGGCGTTTCTCTGAAGCGGTCGCTGATTTTACAGAAGCCGCAAAACTCGACCCAAACAGCGCTGCCGCCTATACAAATCGCGCCTTAGCAGAGCGACAAATGGGCCATAATGATTTGGCGCGCGCAGATTTTGATCGAGCTATCGCCGCAAATCCCAATCATGCGCCCGCTTATGTGGGCCGAGCGAATCTTTTACGCGCCCAGGGCAATCTTGATCAGGCGCTAGCTGATCTCGATACAGCCATCAGGATAAATCCAGAAAGCGCACAAGCTTTTCATTCCCGCGGGCTCATCTATCAAAAACGCAACGACTACACCCGAGCTGTCACAGACTTCGATAACGCGATTGACCGAGACCCCTTTGTCTTTGCTCCCTACCAGGCGCGCGGGGAGAGTCTCGTAGCGATCGGAAAGTATGACAAAGCCATTGAAGATTTTAATGCGGCCTTAAACGTCAACAATAAAAGCGCGCAAGCTTGGGCATGGCTTGGGCTAGCCTATGAAAAAACAGGAAATAAACAAAAATCTCAAGAATGCTACCAACGCGCGACACAACTCGATTCAAGTCAACCCATCCCGCCTCGCGTTGGCGCGCACGGCTAAATATCGCCTGCCACATCCCCTTGCGCCTTGCCCAGTTTTGCGGCAATCCATGCGTCCAATACCCATGGACCAATTCAGCGCGACATCAATCGTCGATTGGCCGCGGCTCTTAGCTTTCGTCTTGATCTAATAAGCTTGCTTTCTCACTTCCAACGCCTTGCGTCAGCGGCTCTTTCGCAAGGCAGATTGAGTAAATGCACATACCTCAGGGGAACTCGTTTCTTCATGGCTCGCGACGTCTCCGACACAACGCCTATAACCTCCCGCGCAGAGCTCATTTCATGGTTTGAAGCGGGCTGCAAAAGCGAAACGGCGCAACTCCACCTCGGCACAGAGCACGAGAAAATTCCGTTTTATGGATCGACCCGCACGCCTGTGCCTTATCAAAAAGACAACAAGCCCGGCGGCATTCAGCAATTACTCCAAGGCATGCAAGCAGAGCTTGGCTGGGATCCAATCCTAGATCGGGATTTCCTAATCGGCCTCACAGACCCAAAGAGCGGCGGCGCGCTTTCTCTTGAACCAGGCGGGCAGTTTGAACTTTCTGGCGCACCCCTACCCGATGTTCACGCTACCGAGAATGAACTTAATGTCCACTTTAACGCGCTTGCAGCTGTGGCGAACCCACTAGACATAAAGTTTCTAGACCTCGGCGCAAGTCCCAAATGGAGTCGCGCGCAAACGCCGGTTATGCCGAAGCAACGATATGGAATTATGTCGCGTTATATGCCGAGAGTTGGCGCACTTGGCCTTGATATGATGTTTCGCACGGCCACTATTCAGGTCAATCTCGATTTTACATCGGAAGTGGATATGGTTGAGAAACTGCGCGTTGGCCTTGCCCTTCAGCCAGTTATTACTGCCCTATTTGCTAATTCCCCATTTTTGGACGGCATCCCAACTGGACGCTTGTCTCAACGTTCTTGGATTTGGCGCGATACCGATGCGGATCGGACAGGAATGCTGCCCTTTGCTTTTGAGCAAGGTTTCGGATTTGAGCAATATGTCGATTATGCGCTCACCGTCCCCATGTATTTTGTTAAACGCGGCGATGTTTATCATGATGTAGCTGGTTCAAATTTCAGGGATTTGCTCGCTGGTCGTTTACCGCAATTGCCTGGCGTTCAAGCGACACTCTCTGATTGGGCTAATCATCTATCAACGATTTTTCCCGAAGTCCGACTAAAAACATACCTAGAAATGCGCGGAGCTGATAGCGGACCCCGGAGTCATATGACAGCGTTGCCAGCAATTTTTGCAGGTCTTTATTATGATCGTCAGGCGCTTGACGAGGCCCGTCAATTGACCAAAAACTGGTCATCTAAAATGCGTGAGAAGCTTCGGCAAGACGCGCCAATCCAAGCGCTAGAAGCTGAGATTGATCATCGCAAGATCAAAGACATCGCCAGGGATCTTCTCGTCATAGCGAGCCATGGCCTCAAGCGCCGAGCAAAGCTCAACGGAGAGGGACGCGACGAACGCATTTATCTTGCGCCCATTGAAGCAATTATTGAAGATGGAAAAACTTTAGCTCAAAAGAGGCTCGAGGACTTTAACGGGCCTTGGGGTGGCTCTATTGACCCTGCATTTGTTGACTGTGTCTTGCCGCTTTGAGCTGAAATACACTGTTAGCGGGGTAGAATTTCGTTCAGCAAGGCAAAAGGAGCAAGCAATTGGAGCTGAGAACCCGCAGCAGCGGTTTGATATAGTCCCTTTTGATCTGGGGCATAGGCTAAAGGCGCGCCAGAACTTCGTGGCAAATTATTAACTCGGACATGTCCGCCAACGCGAACGCAATTGCTGGATCCTGACACCGCGACGTAATCTGCGCCATAACGTGCGCAATTGGATGCATTTTCAGCCCTGGCAGGTGTTGAGACCGTCGCGAAGGCAATCAGTCCAATCAGACTTGCTGCTTCCCAAAAAGAAGTAAAGGAGCCTCGAGTTTTTGGTGTTTGCATTTATGTCGTCTCCGCGCCTTTTGAGAGATACCGGCCTAGCCTGTAGGTCAAGCCTGCCTCCCTCTCATAGGGCTGTCTATCTTTCGAGGCGGGCGCTGACGAGACATTGCGTCAGGGCGTATAGGCCGCCGCTTCCTTTATCTACCCATACTTAAAACAAACATCATGGCAGGATCGTGTCGCTTTTACCCTAAGCTCAACAAAGACGGCGATAAACCTTGCTAAAATCTTAATTTGAGCCGCCTCGGGTACTTTAGCTCGCATTGTTCCAGTCTCCCAAAGCCGCCTGAACAATTGTCAACGCAGCAACCGCAGCTGTATCCGCACGCAAAATACGAGGGCCCAGAGAGAGACGAACAACATTGGGAGCGCTGAGGATCAGCTGCCTCTCCACCTCATCAAAGCCGCCCTCTGGTCCAATAATTAGGCTCACATGGCTGGCAACATGACCTGATAAGCTGTTAAAAGGATTGGCTGTCTCAGCCTTTTCATCACAAAAAACGAATAGTGTCTGACCAGATGAGGTCTCTAAAAAAGCTGGCAAAGAGACGGGGGGAAAAAGTTCCGGCACCGCCAACACCCCACACTGCTCAGCCGCCTCGATTATATTGGCGCGCAACCGATCCATGTTCACTTTCCGGATCTGGGTGTAGCTGGTAATTATCGGACGTATACATCCCACACCCATTTCTGTAGCTTTTTGGACCATATAGTCCAAACGGGCCTGTTTAATCGGCGCAAAACAGTAATCAAGGTTGGGTTGTCGTGACTGCTCACGCAGCCGCTTTAGGACTTCAAAATGAGCTGAACGTTTACCCGCAAGCTGCAAGACAGCAAAAAATTCGCCGTCTTGTCCGTTGAATATATGAACGCCTGCGCCTGTTCGCAGACGAAGCACATTGAGAAGATAATTGAGCGATTCTGTGGGAACTGGAACCAATTGGCCCGCCGCCAAGCTGGCCGGAACGAAAAGGCGCTGCGCCCGATGATCATATTCTGACAAAATTTTCTCTCATCTTAGCTAATATGCCTGTCAAGAACCCTTCTCGCCATGAAGCAGCCGTTTTGTTGCGAACAAACTGTTATATGATCTCTTCAACTAGCAAGCATCATCAATGGCGCAGATTTTAATCAGATGGAATTTGACATGAACCTCGGCGCCCTTTTCTTTTCGCGCCTGCTTTTTAGCTTGGCTATCGCAGCACTCATCCTGGCCACAGACGGCGCGCAAGCGCAGCAACCGCAACAACAAGCCTGCGCTGAGGACTTTCAAAAGCTAACGCAAAAGCGCATGGCTGCGATTGAAAAGCTCAACGCTCTGGGCAAGGCTGGCAAAGGCAAGATGGACCCAATGGCCGCTTGCCCCGTTGCAAAAGCCCTTGGCGGCGTCGAGACGGAAATGCTGAATTATATGACGAAAAACAAAGAATGGTGCAACATTCCAGAAAATGTCATTGAAGGCTTTAAGGATGCGCGAACAAAATCACAAGGCTTTGCAAAACAAGCATGCGATGTCGCCGCAAAAATGAAGAAAATGCAAGAAGAGGGAGCCGCTGGCGGAGGTATGGGCGCGCCGCCGCGCTTGCCATCAGGTCCGTTGTAAGCATGGATCCCGCCAGGCAAGATGAAGCAACGCTCCCAGACGCGCATGCTACGCATCCGATCTGGCGCTATGCGCCTCAAACCGCTCGGCCTTACGTTCAACTCGCGCGATTAGATCGCCCCATTGGGTGGTGGCTCTTATTATTGCCATGCTGGGAAGGCAGCCTGCTCGCCTCCTCAGCAAAACACATAGGGCCAAATTATTTTCATTTATTGCTTTTTTTGATTGGCGCTATTGCGATGCGCGGCGCGGGCTCGACTTATAATGATTACGTTGACCGCGAGATCGACGCAAAGGTTGAGCGCACAAAGAAACGTCCGCTAGCTTGCGGCGCAATCAAGCCCCAAGCGGCGCTTATCTTCATAGTTTTGCAGTGCATTATTGGGCTTAGCGTTCTTTTATTTTTAAACCCTCTTACCATTACGCTTGCGATGATTTCGCCTTTCATCGTCCTAATCTATCCATACGCGAAAAGAGTTACCTCTTGGCCACAAGCTATTTTAGGAACAGCATTTGCGTCAGGCGCTCTGCTTGGCTGGACGGCAGAAACAAACACACTCGCTCCAGCAGCCTTGTCGCTTTATTTATCCGGCATTCTTTGGACAATAGGATACGATACGATCTATGCGCTGCAAGATGTGCGGGATGATATTGCTATTGGGGTTAAATCAACGGCGCGATTATTTGGGAAAAACGTACAATTAGCCGTCGGCGTTCTTTACGCTAGCTCATCAATTTTTGCGGCGATTGCTGCGTTTCTTTCTGGCGCAGGTCTTTGGACCTTGGTCGGGATCGGGGGATTTTCTCTTCATCTTATTTGGCAAACCAATCAAATAAGCGAAAAAATTTCCACTGAAAAGGCCTTATTTCTATTTCGTTCTAACCGCGACGCCGGTCTGCTGATGTGCTCAGGATTTTTAGCTCAAAGCATTATAAATGGACTTTAATCACAAGCTAAGCCACCAAAGTTAAAAGCGACGTCCAGGCGGCGCGGGAGAGCATCTCATAATCAAAATTGAGTCTCCGTTGTTATAACGCATCTCACCCAGCGCGAGATCGAGCTGATTATCGAGCCTGCGTGGCTCGCACTTCGTCCCCAAACTCTCCAGGCAATTGCGCTCTACGCCAAAGGTAATCTTGCCGCCATCAACATGCATCCGGTAGACGACCCTTTCTTTACGTCCATATTTATCTGGGCCAGAGAGATAACTTTCTCCTTCGCGGAACTCTTCCGCAACGCCATCCCGCCACATCAACTGCATAAAATTTTGGCTTGTATCAATATCCACCATGGCGCCTTGATTTGACCGCGCGCAATCAAGATGGATCTCTTCTGCAAATAGACCAGTAGTGAACGAAAAGAATACACTTAATATAATGACGCTCGAACGGTTTTTTGGCATTTGATACGCCCATTACTCAGTATGATATTATTTATCTAATTCTTTCTTCTGGTCTAAACAGGATTCTAACTCGGTGCGATTAAGTTCCCAAAAGGAGGCACCACATAAAGCTTGATAACGACTGCTATTAAAAAAAGACCAAAGATTATAAGACCCAAGAATAAGCGCGACGATGAACGCGATCTTAATGATGGTATTGATATCTTTGTAGGGATCTGATGACGCCATATTCGCCTCTGGGTTTATCGAGTTATAGTTGAGGCGCTTGACGCGGACGTCAACGGCGCATCGCTCATAAAACGTCGCCGTAGACATACGCAGCAACAAAACTGACGCCCGGCCTTCCGTTGACGCCATGACTACGATAAAGCCTCTGCAAGATTTAAAGGTTGGATTGCCACCGCTATAACGAAAAAAACCGGCCAGACACTTGGCCCAAGAAAACTTTGTGGCGCCAGTCAAGCAACCGGCTAAGATGGCGGTGAGCCGCCCAGGAAGGGAATATAAATGTCCGAGGTTGTTGAAGAACTACCTGCACGCGAGGGCATGGATTATGACGTCGTTATTGTTGGCGCGGGCCCCGCAGGCCTCTCTGCCGCAATCCGGCTAAAACAAAATTCGCCCGATCTTTCAGTCGTCGTTATTGAAAAAGGATCCGAGCCTGGCGCGCATATTCTCTCTGGCGCCGTCATCGACCCCATCGGCCTCGATCAACTCCTCCCCGATTGGCGGAAGAGTCCTCAAGCGCCGTTGAAGACCCAAGTCGTCGATGACCAATTTCTCATTCTTACTGAAAAAGGCGCTTGGCGCGTCCCAAATTTTATAATGCCCAAGCTGATGAATAACCATGGCAACTTCATCGGCTCCCTAGGCAATGTCGTTCGCTTTCTGGCAAGCGAGGCAGAAAATCTCGGCGTTGAAATCTATCCTGGATTTGCAGGATCCGAAATTCTTTACGGAGCCCAAGGAGAGGTTGTAGGCGTCGCTACGGGCGACATGGGTGTTGATCGCTCCGGAGCGCCAAAGGATAATTTCACGCGCGGCATGGAACTACGCGGCAAATATACCCTACTTGCAGAGGGCGCACGCGGCTCTCTCTCAAAAGAGATTATTGCAAAATACGATCTATCAAAAAATTCCGAGCCACAAAAATTTGGTATCGGCTTTAAAGAGCTTTGGCGCATTCCGAAAGAAAAGCATAAAGCCGGACTCGTTCAGCATTCCTTTGGCTGGCCGCTGAGCGCAGACACAGGCGGCGGATCCTTCCTCTACCATTTTGATGAAGATCTAGTCTCAATCGGTTTTGTTGTGCACTTAAATTACCCAAACCCGACACTATCGCCATTTGATGAGTTTCAGCGCTTTAAGGCGCATCCAAAAATAGCGCCTTCTCTGGAGGGTGGAGAAAGGATCTCTTACGGCGCGCGCGCGCTAACAGAGGGCGGCTGGCAGAGTGTGCCAAAATTATGCTTCCCTGGTGGCGCCTTGATTGGATGCGCAGCTGGCTTTGTGAATGTGCCGCGCATCAAAGGCTCGCATAACGCAATACTTTCCGGCATTCTTGCCGCTGATCAACTGATCGAGGCGATCAGCGCAGGACGCGCGCATGATGAGCTTCTCTCCTACGAAGCGGCCTGGCGCGACTCAGAAATTGGCCGGGATCTCAAACCTGTAAGAAACGTAAAGCCCCTATGGTCAAAATACGGCACCTATATCGGCGCGCCGCTTTTTGGCCTTGATATGTGGACCAATGCTCTTTTTGGCTTTTCTTTCTTCGGCACACTAGCGCACGGCAAACCTGATCATGCGGCAACGAAACCTCTAACGCACGTCAAACCGTTAACCTACGCAAAAATATCGACAAAACCCGCTTTCGACAAATTATCCTCGGTATTTGTGTCAAATACGAACCATGAGGAAGACCAGCCTGTTCACTTAAAATTGTCAGACGCGACCATTCCTATCAAAAACAATTTGCCAACTTACGGCGAACCCGCGCGTCTTTACTGCCCTGCTGGCGTTTATGAAGTCGTCTATCAAGATGAAGCGGCACAATTGGATCCCCGCTTTGTCATCAATGCTCAAAATTGCGTTCACTGCAAAACATGCGACATTAAAGACCCGGCTCAAAACATCGCATGGACGCCGCCTGAAGGTGGCGGCGGACCAAATTATCCTAACATGTAAGCCAAGATTAACGGAGGGCGGACTACTATTTTGGACCCGCCCTCCTATCGACAATGCTTGACTGATGCGCATTATCTCTCAATTGAAACTCATAGAAAATGTTCTTTCCTGTTTCAAAATTATTTGAGTTTCTTTTTGCGCCGCTAAATTTTTCCATATTTCTTGCGCTAACTGGCGCTTGCCTTCTCTTCACATCTTTTTCTAAGCTTGGACGGCGCTTGTGTCTGACAGGCAGCGCGATGCTGACGCTGATGGCTTTTGGTCCGCTAGGCGGCCTAATCGCCATGCCGCTGGAGACACGCTTTCTTCCCCCCGCAGAAAACATGCCAGCGCCTGATGGCATTATTATTCTTGGAGGATCTATTGATGAAAAGCTCAGTGAAAAAATTGGGCGTCCAGTCTTTATTGACTCGGCAGTAGAAAGATTGACCGCGCTCATCACGCTCAAACGCTTCTATCCATCAGCTCGCGTCATATTTACCGGCGGCAGCTCTGCATTGAAGAGCGCAAACTATACCGAGGCTGATGGCGTAAAACTATTTTGGGATAATTTAGGCGTAGATACAAAAGACATTATGTTTGAAAATCGATCAAGAAATACTTTTGAAAATGCTTTGTTCACCTATGGAATGATCAACCCAAAACCTAATGATCGCTGGCTTCTTGTTACTTCTGCAATGCACATGCCGCGGGCGATTGGGGTTTTTCGTAAAATAGGCTTTCCTGTAATCGCCTATCCTGTTGATTATCGAACCGAGGGAGAAGCATCATTTCTCTTGCCGCCAAGGTTTACGACCCGGGCAATCGGCGTTGTGCAATTTGCGACGCATGAATGGATCGGGCTGCTCATTTACTGGTTAACAGGAAAAACGAGCGCATTATTTCCTGCGCCGTAATCAACGCGCCAAGCGCTATTCTAGCCGACCCTGCCCGCGTCTTCCACGAATGGTTGATGACCCATCAACATTGCGGCCGCTCGATCCACCGCCGCCTGGCCATGCGCCATGCTTCATCTCTAAAAAGAGCGCAATTGCCTGTGCGCGATTCCGAACGTCTAATTTTTCAAAAAGATTACGCAGATGAAATTTGATTGTGTTGATGGAAACGCCAAAATCTTTTGCTAGCTGGCTGTTGGTGTGACCCGATCCAAGCGCTGAGAGAAGACTACGCTCGCGCAAGGTGAGATTTTCAAGCGGATCGCTCCGCATTTTTCGAATATCTACGAAGGGAAACACCATATCGCCCGCAGCTACTGCAGATAAGACATCCAGCAAACGCTCGGGCGGGGCGCGCTTGGAGACGAAACCAGCGCCGCCGAGTTGTAGAGTTTCTGCTGGAGCGGCTGGGTCATTGGTGCCGCTATAGACAACAATTTTTGGCGCCGAAACCTGTCGTGAAAGCGCACGCAAAACATCGCGCGCATGAACAGTAGGAAGCTGCCAGCCAATAACCGCAAGGGCGAATTTTTGCTGACGCGCAGCTTCAAGAAACTCCTCGCCATCCGTTACTTTTAGCACAAGCTGAAATCGACGATCTTCCGAAAGTAATTTATCTAATCCGGCAAGAATTAAAGGACTTTTATCAGCGATCGCCACTTCAATCGCATCTGGAGTCGCTAGACGCTGCCGGGCGGCCCCGCCCTCAAGCCTATTATCTCCTACCCTGGCTGCAGAGTTTGTCGCCATTGATTGTCGCCACCATATTGCTTGAAAAGACTAGGAGTATCAGTGAACACAAACCAACTCTGCCGAATTATTTTTTCGGCGCGGCATAAAAGGAGCAAATTGAATCAAGAAATTTCCTGCCCGTTAGAACTGGAGTTAATGCAGGATAGACCAGCGCTCACCAGACGCAAGGCCAGTTCAACAGAAATGATGTGTAAGGGAAATAAAAAAACCCGACGCATCGACTAGCGTCGACCGCCGGGCCCTAAACGAGCAGAGACTGCGCGTGAAATTAGTCGTTAAATACCCAACGAGCTGCGAAATAAGCCGCCGCTCCAATAGCGATGATCGCAATCATGCCGGTTGGCGTTGAAGCATAGCTTGTCAATTCGAGAATAGCACCCATGATTTCCTCCTGTTTCACATTCACTTGGAGCGACACTGGCGCAGGGTAACGCTTCTACTCAACACACCTGCTAGCAGTCTCGCCGCATTTATTGTCCTAAAGATCAGTAAGAGCGGCCCGATAGGATGCGCCAAAAGGCGTCTCCCTAAAGTCCATTGCGCCAGTTTCTTCATTTGAAGACTGGCGACGTCGGAAAGGAATCTCCTGCGCGACCCCGCTTCTGATCAATTTTCGACATCGCGGCAAGACGCCTTGATGGCGGGAAGCGGTGTCATTGCATTATTGAAACGGCTGATCCTTGTCAAGATCGTGAAAAAAAACACTGGGTTTAAAAGAGATCGATCATCCCATCGCCTTTTTCCGCCACTGCGCTATGTGAATACCCTAAACTCCTTATTTAACACTATTCCACGAGTTCTTATGTCTGGCTCCCCCTTCAAGTTAATCCTCATACTGGTTGTCCTGGCCGCAGGAGGTTTTTCAATTTTTTACGCGACAAAAGGGCGCGCTCCCGCCTGTGAAGACGGCGGGAAATATATGTCCACCCTTACAGAATGCCGCGCCTGGGGATTAGAAGAGACTATTTGCGCTACGGCAATCGAAAACGCTCGTGCGATTGCCGCGCGTATAGCTCCTAAAACAGAAACAATGTTTCAATGTGAAACGAGATTTACGGACTGTTTTGAAAATCCAGCGGGCGGCTTTACGCCAAGACCTTCCTTTTGTCTAAAATCGACCGCAACGCCCAGCGAACTCAGATATCTCGAATTCGAATCTGACCGACGCAACCGTCGCGTCACCAAAGAAGTGCGGATTAATTAACGCCTCTTTATTCCATCGGGTCAGCGCGTTTTTTGCCCAAGCGTGAATTCTGACGCATCAATGGCTAACTCGCCCGCCGCCGTGCCTATATCGATATGGATTGGGACAACAACATGTGTCTCTGGCATGGGCGCAAGTCAGACATGGATATCCTGATTTTCAGACATGTAACGGGTTGATGCGCTGTCGGGTCGATGGCCTGCAATTGGCGTGTAACGCGCAGCGCACACAACAACTGGCCCAGCGTAGCCTTTGGCTTCTATATTTTGCGCGCCTGAATAGGACAAGGAAATATCGAAACGCGTAATGCCGTCAAAAACAGATATAGTGCGTTCACATGCAGCAGGACCTATGAGTTCCTGATTGGCCGGCACGGGCATAATTAAGGCGCTTACCGGATCAACCACCCGCCTGCGAGCGCTCTCGCCCAATGGCACGCGGGCCGGCAAATCCCATGGCTCTGGACGAATATCAACGGAGCGAACAGCATTGCTCGATAAGGACATCCGGATCGTGCGCGTCTCTTCACTGTTAGAGGTTGTGTTTGCGTAACTAGATGGAGAAGGTCCGTTTAAAGACATTCCTCCAGACGCAGAGGCGACGCCCTTGGCGCTATTGACCAGATTAGCTAAACCCGTTGTGCGCATTCCAATATCAATTCGGTAGCTACGAGGTTCCACGAACCCATTCGCATAAGCACTGCCGATTGATAGGCCCATTAAGGTCATCCCATAATGCGCCTTCAGCGTTTCCGCGCTTAGTCCAGTTTGACATCCCACAAGAGCCAGGCATGAGAAAAGGCTCCTTCCAACAATAACGGCAAAAAATCTTATGGTGAGATTAGGGACCTGACGCATTGTTCCCGCATTTCATCTTTTGACAGGCCTCAGGCAGCGCTTGTGAGCGTGATTGATTGATCGCGTTAGGCTGTTTCTTGCCAATGGCCATCAGGAAAAATACGCCAGGCGCGCAATCCTGCTTTTGCAAGAACTGTGCGGCCAGACTTTGCTTCAGCCACAAGATGCTTAAACACCAAGGGATTACGCCACATAAAGGGTTTTTCAGGATCACAGACAGCGTGATATTCATCACTATCAGGATCGTCCATCAGCAACGTGCCAACACGGTCAGGTCGCAACTGTGCTGAAAGACTGCGTTCTTCTTTCCATCGACACTGGTAGTCTCGACAAACCTCGGGACGTTTCGTGTAAATGCCACAGCCTCCCTCATGGATGCAATGGTCACATAATTTACCAGCTTTCTTTTTGAACTCTTCGATTTCGAGAACTTTACAGCAAAGATAACAGCTGCCGCAGGCTTTTCCAGGAATTTCGAGCATAGCGTCCAAACGCAGACAGAGAGAATCGAATCGGCTTATTGTCACCTTGCGAGCGTTGGATGCAAGACGCATTCGGATTTAACCCGAGATAAAGCATGACCCTTTTCATTAATCCAAAAAGCTTATTTGTCTCACCACAACAGCTCGAGACATTAAGAAGCTCATCTGAAATCTTAATTTTGGACGCCTCTTGGCATATGCCCACGACGGGAAAAAATGCTTATAAGGACTATTTGAACGAGCACATACCAGGGGCAGTTTTCTTTGACATTGACGCCATTTCAGACAAAGAAACAGATCTGCCGCACATGCTTCCAAGTGTGGATTTTTTTTCTCTCGCAATGCGCGCGCTCGGCTTGAACAACGAAAGTCATGCGGTCGTGTATGATAGCTTGGGCCTGTTCTCTGCGCCCAGGCTTTGGTGGACCCTGCAAGTCTTTGGCTTGAGAAAAATTTCGATCCTCGCAGGCGGCCTGCCCGCTTGGAAAAGCCAGGGGCTTCCGCTTGAAACAGGGCCAGTCAACTCTCGTCCCGGGAATTTTGAGGCGCGTTACGACGCTTCGCTTGTAGCTAACGCGCAAGAAGTTGCCTTCGCTTTGAATACCGGCGAGGCTCAAATTCTAGACGCCCGCTCCAGTGGGAGATTTCGAGGAGAGGTCCCCGAGCCCCGTCCGGGGCTGAGGTCGGGACATATGCCCGGAGCCCTTAATCTTCCCTTTCAGGAGCTCATTGAAAATGGCAGCTTATCGTCAATAGAAACTCTTGAAAAAGTCTTTCAAAACTCTGGCATAAATATACAAAAACCCATCATCGCAACCTGCGGCTCTGGTTTAACCGCTTGTATCTTAGCTTTGGCGATTGCAGCCACCGGAAAGGACATCCCAAAAGTTTACGACGGCTCTTGGTCTGAGTGGGGCGGGATGGAAAATCTTCCAGTTGAAAAAAGCTAGAATAGATTAATATTTAGGCATAATGATTAATATATAGCCAATCTTGCTAATCATAGGGCGCGCAATAAGATTTTAGCCCGTTTAACCTTAGCCATGGCGCCAAAATCGCTGTGATGGTAAAAGCGCGTTGTAGTCCGGGAGGACGCTGCGCGAACGCTCAGGCGTTTTGCGTTGCGTAGGGAAAGAAACATGAAAAAAATTGAGGCGATCATCAAGCCTTTCAAGCTCGATGAGGTCAAAGAAGCCCTGCAGGCGGCTGGGCTACAAGGAATCACCGTAACAGAAGCCAAGGGTTTCGGACGCCAGAAAGGTCATACCGAGCTTTATCGCGGGGCTGAATATGTTGTGGACTTCCTCCCAAAGGTAAAAATCGAAATCGTCCTAGCGGATGAAGCCGTTGAACGAGCCGTTGAGGCTATTCGCAATGCGGCGCAAACCGGCCGCATTGGCGACGGCAAGATTTTTGTCTCGAATATTGAAGGCGCAATCCGAATTCGCACTGGCGAGTCAGGCGCGGACGCAATTTGATGTATTGTTTCGTCCGGTGACTCCTTCAAACTAATTCGCTAACTATTAGCGATCCCATCATTAAGCTAGACCAAATAAGAGAGGCAAAGAGCAACATGACGACTGCGAAGGCAATTCTTAAGCAAATCAAAGAAGAAGACATCAAATCTGTCTATTTCCGTTTTACCTATCCGCGCGGAAAGTGGCAGCATGTCACGTTTGACGTCTCGATCGTTGACGAAGATGCTTTGAACGAAGGCATTATGTTCGACGGCTCTTCAATCGCCGGTTGGAAGGCGATCAATGAGTCAGACATGACCCTTTTGCCTGATCTCTCGACAGCGACTATGGATCCTTTCTTTGCTGCGCCAACAATGGTCATCGTATGCGATGTCGTCGAACCCATGACGGGCCAGCCTTACAACCGCGATCCAAGAAGCATCGCGAAGAAAGCCATGGCGCATGTCCAAACTGCTGGCGTCGGCGATACCGCCTTTTTTGGACCGGAAGCTGAGTTTTTCGTTTTTGACGATGTTCGCTTCTCGGCAGATCCTTACAACACGGGATTCACCCTTGATTCCGTAGAATTACCCTCAAACGCTGATACCGCCTATGAAGGCGGCAATCTTGGACACCGCGTAAGAACGAAAGGCGGCTACTTCCCAGTCCCGCCAGTCGACTCTGCACAAGATATGCGCGGCGAAATGCTCGCGGCCATGGCGGCGATGGGTGTGAAGGTTGAGAAACATCACCATGAAGTCGCCTCAGCGCAGCATGAATTGGGCTTAAAGTTTGAAACGCTCGTAACCGTAGCGGATCACCTTCAAATCTATAAATACGCCATACATCAAGTTGCGCATTCCTACGGCAAAACCGCTACATTTATGCCCAAACCCGTTTTCGGAGATAACGGTTCAGGCATGCATGTGCATCAGTCAATCTGGAAAGACGGCAAGCCTGTTTTCGCTGGCGATAAATATGCTGGGCTCTCACAAGAGTGCCTTTGGTATATCGGCGGCATTATCAAGCACGCTAAGTCGCTTAACGCCTTCACCAATCCCTCAACCAACTCATATAAGCGCTTGGTTCCAGGCTATGAGGCGCCCGTTCTTCTAGCCTATTCCTCTCGCAATCGCTCGGCCTCTTGCCGTATCCCATTTGGATCAGGACCTAAAGCAAAGCGTATCGAAGTTCGCTTCCCCGATCCAACAGCAAATCCTTATCTTGCCTTCGCCGCCATGCTTATGGCTGGCCTCGATGGCATTGCAAATAAAATTGATCCAGGTGCGCCATCAGACAAGGATCTCTACGATCTGCCGCCAGAAGAGTTGAAAGCAATCCCAACTGTCTGCGGCTCGCTGCGCGAAGCTCTGGACTCATTGAGAGCTGATCACGCCTATCTGACAGCTGGAGGCGTCTTCAACAAAGACTTTATTGAGTCATATATTGAGCTCAAGATGCAAGATGTCATGAGATTCGAAATGACTCCGCATCCAGTAGAGTTCGATATGTATTATTCTTACTAAAACACCTTGAATTTCGTCATAGATTATGGCGAATGAATCCATAGGCCCCGGAAGACAAAGAGTTGTCTCCCGGGGTTTCTTTTTAAGAAATGCATCAATAAATCGGAAATGCTGAGCAAAGCGTCGATACTGCGTGAGCTATTGCTTTAATCTCCGACATGTCTGAGGGATTATGCAAAATGCGCGCAATCCATTCTCCGATTGCCGCGAACTCACTGACGCCAAAACCGCGTGCAACGCCTGCATTTGTTGAAAGACGTAATCCAGACGGCGATTCAGGAGTGCGCCGATCAAATGGGATTAGATTTTTATTAACCGCTAAGCCTGCAAGCTCGAGCGCCTTGGCTGCTGTGTCTCCTGTTATGTTGAAGTTGGAAAGATCAACTAGAACCATTGTTGTATCTGTTCCACCCGTCACAATTCTAGCTCCGCCTGCGGATAATTTCTGCGCCAATAAAGCTGCGGCACACTGCGCTTGAGTGCTATAAAAAATAAACTCCTCACGCAGCGCCTCTCCGAAACAGACCGCCTTACCCGCCACTGCATGCAACATCACCGATCCCTGTACGCCAGGGAAAATTCCGTGATTGATCCTTTGAGTGAGCTCAGGGTCATTCCACAAAACCATGCCGCCCCGCGCACCACGCAAAGACTTGTAGGTAGTCGTTGTTACAACATGCGCATATGGCAGAGGATCAGGATAAAGACGAGAGGCGACAAGTCCTGCAAAATGAGCCATATCCACCATGAGATAAGCGCTAACCTCATCTGCAATTTTTCTTAACTGAGAAAAATCTATTTCCCTTGGATAGGCTGACCCGCCAGCAATGATGAGATGCGGTCGGGTTTTAATGGCCAAATCCCGCACCTCATCAAGGTCAATACGCTCTGTCTGACGACTAACCCCATAGTGCGTGACCGCGTAATCGCGCCCCGTCAATGTTGCCGGATGTCCGTGACTAATGTGGCCGCCAGCTGAAATATTCATCGATAAGATCGGCGCCCCGAGTTTAAGCAATCCCAACAGAACGCCCGCATTAGCATTTGTGCCTGAATGAGGTTGCACATTAGCGAAGCGGCAGTTGAATAATTTGCACGCACGCGTCATCGCCAAGGCTTCAATTTCATCTGCATAAACTGCACCGCCATAATAGCGCTTAAAAACTTCTCCTTCGACGGTCTTGTTAGTCAATACGGAACCCTGAGCCGCTAGCACACATCGGGAGACAAGATTCTCGGAGGCAATTAATTCAACGCCATTCTGCTGACGCCGGAGCTCTCCTTCAATAAGATCAAATAATTCTGGATCACTCTCTAATCCAGCTGAAAAATAGCCGCCTTGCCGCCAAGTCACGCCCTACCTCCGAATTGATTTTTCTAGCGCTGCCCCCACTCATGATTGAGGGCAACATCTAACGTCATATCTGCATAGGATCATCGCCCATAATCTATCAACCAGCGACATAACCCTATCAAAAAGCTTTCAAATTTAGGGAAACATGCTCTAAGACAGTCTCCATGTCAGACCAGCCTACCTCGTCCCCTGCTGCAGATGCCCTGAACCAATTACGCACCGAGATTGATCGTATCGATCTCGAAATGCACCGGTTACTTATCGCGCGCGGATAGATTATTGATCGACTAATCGCTGTCAAACGGGCTCAAGGCGGGGGATGCGCTTTTCGGCCAGAGAGAGAGGCGCAAATGATGCGCGCGCTTGTAGAGCGGCATCGTGGGCTATTGCCCGTTGACGCCGTCGAAGGCGTATGGCGCGTTATTGTCTCGACCTTCACATATGTTCAAAACAACTATTGTGTGCACGCCGATGATTCCGGCGGCGATGCTCAGATCCGCGATAGCGCCCGATTTCACTTTGGCTTTACAGTTCCTTATATCGCCCATCATGGCGCCGACGCAGTCATCGACGCTGTCGCTAAATCTAAGGGCGATCTAGGCGTCTTAAGAGCGACAGGAGCTACCGGAGATGGGGCTTGGTGGACGCGTCTCATTGGTGAAAATGCGCCAAAAATTATTGCGCGACTGCCTTTTGTTGAGCGACCCGATCATCCTGCGGGTTTACCAGTTTTTATTCTTGCTTGCGCCGCAAGCGAAGCAGCCTCACACGATATTCTACTTCACGCCATTCAATTATCAGAGTGGTCGCATTCTATTCCTGCCATCATATCGGAGCTTGAAGGAGAAATTGTCGCCAGCGCGCCACACGCCAAGGGATTATCATTAATGGTCGCCGCGCCCGGACGCATCGAAGCTAAAAGATTTGCGCAAGCCATAACGAAGGCCTCTGTATCTTCGATCGGGAGTCACGCCCAACGTTATGAATTATCGCGTGCGCGAAGCGGCGTCTTCGCGCCAGGGAGATGAGGCTATGACGAACCACCCCACTCCGCGCCCCGGCGTTTTATTGATTGACGCCTATGTTCCTGGTAAAAGCGCAGCACCCGGGACAATGCGCGCCTTTAAGCTCTCCGCAAATGAAACGCCATTAGGACCATCGCCGCAAGCAATTGCCGCAGCCCGCAATATGCTTGAAGAAACCGCTCTTTATCCTGAAGGCTCCTCACGCAAGCTGCGCGAGGCGATTGGCGCGCAGTATAATTTAGATCCAGAACGCATCATTGCTGGGGCGGGATCGGATGAAATTCTTGAACTTCTCGCGCTAGCCTATATCGGCCCACAGGACGAGGGCCTGTATAGTCAATATGGTTTTCTTGAATATAAAATTGTTACGCTTTGCGCAGGTGGCCGCCCTGTTGTTGCGCCAGAAACAAATTATATAGCCGATGTCGATGCATTATTGAGCTGCGTGAACAGCAAAACTAAACTCGTTTTTCTCGCCAACCCAAATAACCCAACAGGGTCCTATTTACCTGAAAAGGAAGTTCGGCGCCTTGCCGCCTCCTTACCGAAACAAACGATTCTCGTATTGGATGCCGCATATGCGGAATATGTCACATCCGCTGACTATGTCTCTGGCGCAACGATTGTCGATGAGTATGAAAATGTTGTAATGACCCGTACTTTTTCTAAGATCTACGGACTTGCCGGCCTCCGTCTAGGATGGGGCTATGGTCAAAGATCGATAATTGACACACTCAATCGTATACGTCCGCCATTCAATATTTCCAGCATTGCCTCCGTAGCCGGCATCGCTGCGCTGGCAGACACACAACATCTTCAAAAAGCGATCGATCATAATACGCAATGGCTGCCATGGCTCACGAATGAAATTTCAGCGCTCGGACTTGAGGTGTTACCCAGCGTCGCCAATTTCATCGCTATTCGCTTTCCATCTACACCTGGTCTGACGGCTATTGAGGCTGATCAGTTTCTAACAAAAAAAGGACTGATCCTTCGGGCGATCGCCGCCTATGGGCTACCAGATTTTCTGCGCCTAACGATCGGCGGACAAGAAGCAAATTATGCAGTTGTCGCCGCCTTAAAAGAATTTATGCAAAAAGGAAAAAAATAGTTTTTGAGATGAGTAACTTCAGCACACAGCCCCCCTTATTTGAAAAGCTTGCGATTATCGGCTGCGGCTTGATTGGTTCTTCAATAGCGCGCGCGGCGCGTCAATTTAATGTCACGCAGACCATTGCTATTTATGACGCCCAATCCTCCGTCATGGAACGTGTTCAAGCGCTTAACCTTGCAGACTCAAAAATTGGCGGTATAGGACATGCCATAAAAGGCGCCGATCTCATCATTATCTGCACGCCGGTCGGATCCTGCGGTCGCGTTGCAAAAGAAATGGCGCCCTTTCTCGAAAAAGACGCCATCGTCTCTGATGTCGGCTCGGTGAAGGCAGCGGTCGTCCGCCAAGTCGCGCCCTACTTACCACCGCATGTCCACTTTATCCCAGCGCATCCAATTGCAGGAACTGAATTTTCAGGGCCAGACTCGGGTTTTTCAACGCTCTTTCAAAATCGTTGGTGCATCTTGACTCCCGAGCAAAACGTCAATGCTGCAAAGCTACAACAGCTCACCTTATTCTGGGAAGGCATTGGCGCAAAAGTTGAAAAAATGAGCCCTGAGCATCACGATAAAGTTCTTGCGCTAACAAGTCATTTACCTCACCTTATCGCCTATAATATTGTAGGGACAGCGGATGATTTTGGCGAACAAACACGCTCAGAGGTCATTAAATTTTCCGCCTCAGGCTTTCGTGACTTTACCCGCATCGCCGCATCAGACCCAATTATGTGGCGGGATATATTTCTAAATAATCGTGAAGCAGTTCTGGAAATGCTCGGGAGGTTTAATGAGGATCTGAGCGCTTTACAGAGGATGATCCGGCATGGCGATGGCGATAGCTTAAGCGCATTTTTTTCACGCACACGCATTATTAGGCAATCGATCATTGAACAAGGTCAAGACACGCCTTCTCCAGATTTCGGTCGACAAAATCAAAATAAAAACCAATAGATTTTTGAGATAATCTTAATTTTTACCAAGCGCATCCCTAGCATTTTTCATAATTAAATTTTCAATTTTTTTGGAGAAACCGGCAAGCATCCACGGTAAAGAGACCTCTACGCGCACCTGCCGCTCAGTTAAGAAAATTTGCGCCAAAACACTATACCCCAAAGCTTCCACCTGAATAATCGCAACGTTTCCTGACCAAAAAAAATCGTAGTGAGCAATCTTTTTTAGATAATCCTGACGCAATAGATTTAATCGCGCTTCAACTCGCTTTCTAATCAGCTCCACTTCGAGTTGATGATTGATGGTAACGACAATTTTATACGCCATTATGTCTTAGCACGCTTAACCAGGTAAATCTCAGCACAATAACTTCTCATTTAGAATTTTTAATTAGCTGAGCTGCAGCTGCACGGGCTTCATCTGTTATTGCCGCGCCTGAAAGCATCCGAGCGATCTCTTCCCGCCTTTGACCCTCGTCTAGAATAGCGACGCGAGTGACAACGCTTGACCCCGTATTCAAAGATTTAGCTAAGGCGCCTTTACGAATGTGAAAATGATGACCCGCGCGTGCTGCAACTTGTGGCGCGTGTGTAACAGCGAGCACCTGTGCGCGTGTTGCAAGACGCCACAAGCGTTGACCAATAGCATCCGCCACCGCCCCCCCGACGCCGGTATCAATTTCATCAAACACTAAAGTCGGCGCAGATCCTCGATCAGATAGAACGGCTTTCAAAGCGAGCATAAAACGCGCGAGTTCCCCTCCTGAAGCTACTTTCATTAAAGGTCCGGCCCGTGCGCCTGGGTTAGTTTGAACCCAAAATTCGATATGATCTATGCCCTCGGGACCGCTATTTTGCAGATCGCCAGAAACCTGAGCCATAAATCGCGCGCCATCAAGCCGCAACGGACCAAGCTCTGCATCAACCAATTGATTTAGTCGCTTACATGCTTTTTGACGCGAGTCTGATAGCTTGCGCGCAGCTGTAAAATACGCCTGCTGCGCTTGTGCGCTTGCTTCGCGAAGCAGCATCAATCTAGCTTCTGAGGCGTCCAACGTTGCAATCTCATCTGCAAACTTCAAAGTCACATGAGGCAATTGCTCAACTGAAACATTATATTTTCGTCCCGCCGCTCGTAGAGCAAAAAGTCTTTCCTCGACCCGCTCAAGTTCAGCAGGCTCAAAGGCGGTCTCATTTAATGCTTGACTTAGAGCTAACTCAGCATTTGCTAAAGCATCGACCGCGCTCGCAAGAGCGCGAACTGGCGACTCTAAAATCTCTGGCGCAGAGTTGAGTTTTCGCTCTAATCTTCTTGCCGTTTGCGCGATTTCGCCTGCAGGAGAAGAATCAGCAATAAACGCCGCAAGCGCGTCGCTGATATCAGTCGTTACTTTTTCGGCGCGCTGCATAAATTGACGTCTTTGCGCCAATAATTCTTCTTCACCTGGCTGCGCATTTAACGAGGAAAGCTCCGCATACGCGTGTCGCAAATAATCTGCATCCAACTTCGCTTTTTCAACACGCGCTTCTTCCTCAACGCTAGTCCGCATCGCACTGCGCCAGCTTGCATAAAGATCTTTTACCTCAGAGAGCTGTTCAAGCAATCCTCCGAATGCATCAACAAGCGCGCGATGCGCTGCGGGATCTACCAATGCCCGATCATCATGCTGACAATGGATCTCAACAAGAGAATTACCAATTGCGCGCAAAGCCTGAGCGGTTGCTGGCTGATCATTTACAAAAGCTCGAGTGCGACCATCTGAACTTTGAATCCGACGCAAAACGATTTGTTGATCGCTCATGAAGCCTAATTGCCGCGCGATGAGATGGGCGGAATGCTGGTTGGGAAGTGAAAAAACGGCAGTAACTTGTCCCTGCTCTTTGCCTGCACGCACTAAGCTCGCGTCGCCCCGCCCCCCCAACGCTAAAACAAAAGCATCTAATAAAATCGATTTACCCGCGCCCGTCTCACCAGTCAGTGTCGTCAGACCAGAACAAAATTCTAGGTCCAGAGCGTCAATGAGCACAATATCTCGGATTGAAAGTTGTTGGAGCATGCGCCTAGATCAAAGTCGTCATCCAGCCGAGCCGACGTTATGTCGATTCGATGTTAAGATCATAGCCGCTCAGATCTCATTCAATAAAGTGGCAAGCTAGGCCACATTCAATCCGCTAACTCTTAGAGGACGAAAGAGTTTTGCTTAGCTTTGAAATCCATGAGTCCTTATGATCCTCTGGCTCTAGCCCATCTTTTTGCAACAGAGAATGAGCATCTTTATACCATTGCGAGTCGGGGAAATTGTGCCCCAATATTGCTGCTGCGGTTTGCGCCTCGCCAACAATCCCCATTGCTAGATAGGCTTCGGTTAACCGGTACAGCGCCTCTTCTGTATGACGTGTATTTTGGTATTTGCCCAAAACATCATGAAAGCGGTTAACTGCAGCTGGATAATTGTTGCGTGTTAAGTAGAATCGCCCGACCTGCATTTCTTTTGCAGCTAATTGATCGCGCGCAACCTGCATTTTATAACGCGCATCGCTTACATATTCTGACTGCGGATATTTTTGTATCAATGCCGTAAAAATTTCAACGGCCTTCTCTGCCGGCTGCTGATCTCTCATCGTGTCAGGCACTTGATTAAAATAAGACATGCCCGCCAGATAAAATGCATAAGGCGTATCTGGTGAATTAGGGTAGAGTCCGATGTAGCGTTGCGCAGACTGCACCGCATCATCATAGGCAGGCTTTTGATACTGAGCAAAGGTTGTCATCAACAATCCTTTGCGTCCCCATTCAGTCGACGGAAAAGCTTTTTCTACTTCGGTAAATTTTTTAGCGGCGCCTTCATAATCTTTTGCCTTCAGCTTTGCGAGACCTTGATTATAAAGATCCTCAGCAGGAATATCTGGCACGATTTCTGTTTTATACTTATCGCCCCCGCCAAAGAGTCCAAAGCCGCTCATTACTGAGTCCATCATATCAGCGCGCGCTGTGGATACGGAAAAAAGCATAGCCGTCGCTGCTATACCGACGCTGACGAGTCGCCAAGCGCTAAATTCCTTGCAAGGTAAGACAAAAATTAATGTCATTTTATGCGCCTCGTTTGGCGTCGCGAGAAGCGACATCCCTGCACAAGCTTACAAAGAAAAAGCTCTAACTCACATCCATTCGCCCAGCACCGTAAAGTGGGCGAGCATGGCTCTAGACTATTGAAAACCGTTAAAAGGCCTGCTTCTGGCGAGATTATGGCGATACCGCCGTCATTTGGCCGCAAGCTGGAGAATTTCGCGCCTTTTCTAACACCAAGGCCCCGGCGTCAAACGCCGCCTTTAATAAAGTCACATTAAGCCTGTGCCCACTTCGATAGGAACGAAAAGCCCCGACCAAAGGCGCGCCAGCTAAAGCCAAATCCCCAATAGCATCAAGCATTTTATGGCGCGCGCATTCATTTTCATAACGTTCGCCATGTGGATTGAGAACGCCTTTTTCATCATACACAAGGGAATTCTCAAGGCTCGCGCCGAGGGCCACACCCTGGCTCCAAAGGCGCTCCGCCTCATCGAGTGATCCAAAACTTCGCGCCGAGGCCAATTCTTTGCGAAAAGTCTCAGAGGTTAGGGAAAGAATATGACGCTGACGTCCGATAGGCTGGCGAAACGTAACTTCAACGTCAAAACTCAAACCAGAAGGCGCAGGCGTCAATTGCGCCCAAGCCGCGCCATCGCTTACGCGAACAGGTTTAACAACACGGAGTATTTTTTTTTGCTGCTTCAGGCAAACAAGACCGACCTCATCTATAGCCTCAACAAAGCAACGCGCTGATCCATCCATAGCGGGCACTTCGCCGCCTGTAACATGAACCATTGCATTATCTACGCCAAGAGACATCAGCGTAGCAGTCAAGTGTTCAATAGTCGCAATAGCGACGCCATTTGCTATAAGTGACGTTTGACGTTGGAGCGCTTGCGCGTTTAGCCAAAGCGCTTCGATCTCTTGGCCATCCGCAATGAAGACTATCCCAGCATCGCCAGAAGCTGGCGCGATTGTGACACCTGTGTCTTTGCCATTATGCACACCCAAACCCGCGAGAGAGACGGATCGGGCTAGGGTTGTTTGGCCTAAGTTCGACAATCCTGGATGAATAGCCCGCCCCCTCACACATCGACGACCTGAAATCGCCATTCTTGGAGGAAGTTATAAACAATTTAGCGTCTTGAGCTCCAGTAACGCTTTGTTACATTTTGTAATAAAAAAAGGCCTGCAAAGCAGGCCTTTGATTTATCAGCTTAATCGTTCTTAACTGTTAGACTGACGTCTCAGAAAAGCTGGGATTTCCAGATGATCTTCCTCAGCCTGCCGTGGCGGCGCAGCGCGTCGACCCTGGAGATCAAATCCACTTTGTGGTCCTGGCGCAATTGGTCGCTTAGCATATTCGACGTGTTGTGGCGTCGGCGCATGATGCGCAACCGGGCCGCGTTGTGCAGGGGCATATGCCGCAGCAGGCGGTGGTGGCGGGCTATGCAGCGTGTCTTCTTGTCGGCTTGCGCCAAAAGACGCAAGACGCTCAAAGAGAGATTTGCGTCTTGGATCTTGTGCAATTGCCTCACCACGTTGCTGCTGTCGAATTTGATCTTGCACAGGCTTCGGGAAGTCTTCGACCTGAGGCATGCGCGGCATGCGAGGCGCTTCAGCTACTGGCGGAACATAAGACGCGACACTCACCTCAGGAGGCGCTGGCGTCTCTGCAACTGCTGACGGAGCGACATAGGTTTGTCGAACAGGAGCCGGCTCAAGATAAACGCCATGCGCGGCAGCTTGCGTTGGAGGTTGATAAGCTGGCGCAACAGGGGGCTCAGCATGCTTTGCAATCTCTGGGGTCTCACGGAGCTCTGGTTGATAGGGCTGCATATTTTGAGGCGCAACTTGCGGCGTTGTCACGATTGGCGGAGTAATCCGTTGCGAGGCCAAATTCTGGCGCATGCGCTCTGCAGCCTCCGCCATGCGCGTTGCGCTTGTTGGATCCTCCACGGTTATCGTCGCTAGATCAATACCCGTTGCGACAACGGATACACGGACGACGCCCTCCAGAGATGAGTCAAAGGTTGCGCCAAGAATAATATTCGCGTCTTCGTCAACCTCTTGACGAATGCGGCTCGCTGCCTCGTCGACCTCATAGAGCGTCAAATCATGGCCGCCAGTAATGGAGATTAATAAACCACGCGCGCCTTTCATGGACACTTCATCAAGTAGTGGATTGGCGATCGCGGCCTCTGCAGCGAGGTTGGCGCGACGTTCGCCTGTAGCTTCCCCTGTACCCATCATCGCTTTACCCATGCCGCGCATAATTGAGCGCACATCAGCAAAATCAAGATTGATCAAACCCTCCTTCACCATAAGGTCGGTTACAGATGCTACCCCTGAGTACAGAACCTCATCGGCCATCGCGAAGGCATCGGCAAAAGTTGTTTTCTCTGTGGCGATACGGAAAAGATTTTGATTGGGGATCACAATGAGCGTATCAACACATTTTTGTAATTCAGCAATCCCAGAGTCTGCTATGCGTAACCGCCGCTGTCCCTCAAAATGGAACGGTTTTGTAACAACGCCGACGGTGAGAATCCCCATCTCTCGAGCAATCTGAGCAATCACTGGCGCTGCGCCTGTTCCTGTGCCGCCACCCATGCCAGCTGTAACAAAACACATATGCGCGCCATGGAGCTGATCGCGAATTTCATCGCGCGCTTCCTCTGCAGCTGCGCGACCGATTTCAGGTTGAGCGCCAGCTCCTAAGCCCTCCGTTACCTGAAGACCCATCTGGATGACTCTCTCCGCCTGAGACGAAGCCAGCGCCTGCGCATCTGTATTCGCAACAAGAAAATCAACGCCAGAGAGACCCGACGCGATCATATTATTGACAGCATTGCAGCCACCGCCGCCAACGCCGCAAACGATGATCCGGGGCTTTAATTCCCTCAGTTCAGGAGCTATCAAATTGATCGTCATTTTACAGGCCTCTCACTCTTCTCTTTTTTATCGGCGCCGGTTGTCACTCTCCTTGGACGCCCGTCGCCGAACGCTTCGTCCTAGGTCATTATCATTCCAGAAATCTCACACTGCATTATTTATAGGTTGTGAGAATCATTTTCATGCCGGATTCTAAAAGCTTTCTCTTAACCATCTACTGACGCGCGAGACATAATTATCGGTGCCTGTTGCCGCGCGATATTCTCTGCGCGCTTCAAAATATTCATGCCCAGCCACCTGCGGATAAACAAGTAGACCTGCTGCAGCGGCAAAAGCCGGAGATTGCGCCGATTGAGTTAATCCATCCACGCCAATAGGACGTCCAATTCTTGCTTGACCGCCTAGTATCTTGCGCACGGCCTCTGTCATGCCATTAAGCTGACTCGCTCCACCCGTGAGCACGATGCGACGATTGGGGCTGATTGGAAATCCTGCGCGTTTGAGTCGCTCCCCAAGAAACTCCAGCGTTTCCTCTACACGTGGTCGTATGATGCGAATTAATTGCGCTTTTGAAGCATGCGCACGATTCTGCCCATGCTCTCCAACATGATCAAAAGCAATCATCTCGCGCTCATCAGAAGAAGCGACAATCGCTGAACCATGAAGCGTTTTAAGGCGTTCGGCGTCTACCAAACGCGCATCAAGACCGCGCGCAATGTCCATCGTCACATGTCCGCCACCGAGCATGACAGCGTCCAGATGCACCATTTCGCCCCTATCAAAAACGGCCAAGGATGTTGAACCAGCGCCCATATCAATCAATAAAACGCCCATCTCAGCTTCATCTGGCTCGAGGACGGCTAAGGCTGCCGCATAGGGCGCCGCCGCTAATCCTTCAACGCCCAAGTGCCCGCGCTCAACTGCAATGATAAGATTTCGTGTTGCAGTCTGATCACAGGTTGCGACATGTAAATCTACGCCCAGTTCCTCTCCGATCATATCTTTGGGCTCGTGAATGCCAGTAACGCCGTCAAGTGAAAAACCGGTTGGCAAAGAGTGCAGCGCGACTCGACCCCGATGCAAATCATGCGCTGCGGAAGCTTCTAACACGCGATGAATATCTGAAACGGCAACTTCTCTACCACCGATGGCGCATGTCGCGTTAAAATGCTGAGAGGCCAAACGACCGCCAGAGGCCGTAACAATCACATGATCTACCTGCATTCCGCACATGCGCTCGGCAGCATCGACTGTCTGACGAATTGCACGCTCGGCCTCATCCATATCGACAATAAGGCCATTTTTTACGCCGCGGGCGCGCTGGTGACCTAAGCCAATAACGCGGGCGCGATGTGTGCGCCAATCCCCCGACGCCATTTCAGCTGAAGGCGTTAATCTTGCAATGACGCAAGCGATTTTTGACGTCCCCACATCGAGCGCCGCAAATGTGGCGGATCGACGAGGCGAAAGGGGCTTCATACGCGGCGGAATGTTCGAAGATTGCATGAGACTAACCACCACCCTTATGCGGCTTATGAGTTAAGGTCTCATGAGCGATGAGACCTTCTTCAGTTAAGCGAACAGCAACGCGATCGCGTGAACGTAAGTCGATGGAAAGAATATCTTTATCTAAAATTCGACTTTCATGCTGCAACCGCAATAATACCGCTATTGATGCGGCAGGATCTTGCTCCGACAAACGCACAGTAACGCCGTTGGTCATATCTAAGTCCCAACGACGATCAGCGACACGGACTCCCGCTTTAACGCGATGCGCGAGATCGCCCATAGATTTCAATAACGCGACATATTCGGGAAGACGTTTTTCCGCTCCCCGTCCCACGACGAAGGGCAGAGTCAAATAACGATCTGTCCGCAAGGCATCAATTGAAACGCCATCTTCAGAAACAACAAATACTTGTCCATCCCGCTGCCATAAGGCGTAAGGCATGCGTTCTTCAACCGTCACGACAAGACGATTAGGATACAACTTCATCACCCGAGCTGATTTAACGAGCGGAATCGCTAATAATTTTTCACGCGTTGAATTGGGATCAAGAAAAGGTAAAGATTGCTGCGGGCCCACGCCTGCCGCCTCCAACAATTCCTTTTCGCTCACACGCGACTGACCTGTTATCGTCACTGCGGAAATTTCAAAGCCTAACGCGCGCGCAGCCATATCCCAGGGCGCACCGTGCTTGACAGCAAAATCATCATATCCGCCATTTTGCGCCCAGCCCATAAAACCAACGCCGCTGAAAAGCGCTGCAACAGCCAACAGGCCAACTCCTGGACGCGCAAAAATCGCAAACCGTCGACGGTTTAAATATCGTCCGATAAAGCCCGCCGGCCTATTTTTTAGAATTCGCCCAGCCGATGGAGCGACAGGATAGAAGGTCGATACAGCGCCACTATGCAACGACGCCGGCGCATGGGCAGGCCAAAGGGGAAGCGCGGCCATGACCGCCCCTTTTATCGATTGCAGGATGCGTCTTCCACCATCCATTGGACCAGCTCACCGAATGAGAAACCTGCATAAGCCGCCATTTCTGGCACGAGCGAAGTCTCCGTCATTCCCGGTTGCGTATTTACTTCCAACACGACCAGTTCGCCCGCGCCATCCGGACGATCGTCGTATCGAAAGTCAGCCCGGCTCACGCCGCGGCAGCCGAGAGCTCGATGAGCCTTCAACGCCAACTCTTGTATCTGTTGGTAAATATTCGGTTTAAGAACGGCCGGAAGAACGTGTTTTGATCCACCTTTTGTATATTTTGCGTGATAATCGTACCAACCGCCGTCCGCTGAGAGGATTTCAATGACGTCGAGAGGGCGATCTCCCATCACTGCGCAAGTCAATTCGCGCCCAGAGATGAATTTTTCAGCCAACATCATGTCGCCATGCGACCATCCAGGATCGCTGAGATCCTTAGGGGGTGTATTAGCGCCAAAGCCCACGATAAAGACGCCAAAAGAAGAGCCTTCTGAAACGGGCTTCAACACATAAGGCGGCGGCAATACATGTCCTAGCGCAGCTTCTAATCGATGGACAACCCGCCCTTGAGGCGTTGGCACTCCAGCCGCCGCCATTAAAGTCTTGGCGACTTCTTTATTCATGGCTACCGACGAAGCCAGCACCCCCGAGTGTGTGTAGGGGATATGGAGCAACTCAAGTAAACCCTGCACACAGCCATCTTCTCCATATTTGCCGTGCAAGGCATTGAACGCAACATCTGGCCGCATCTGCGCCAGACAGCTGGCGATATCTTCACCTACATCCACGCGTGAAACATGATAGCCTTTTTCTTCCAAGGCGGCGGCGCAGGCTTCTCCTGAACGGAGTGAAATTTCACGTTCCGCAGAAAGACCACCCATCAACACAGCAACATGTCTTTTCATAGAAATTCCACGATTTGATAGAAGACGTCATCGATCTAACGCCGACAAATATGAAAAACGCATTAAGGGAAAATCAACGCTCTAACAGGAATTAAAGAATATTCAGCGTTGATTTGATTGGTTACGCCAAAACAAGCCCGAATCTCTTATGCAATCCAGGCTAGCGCTTTTTTTTGTTTAAGGGAATCGTGGGTAGATGATTGAGTAAAATAGAAACTCATAAAAACAAGTTAAGGCTGGCCAATACGCTTAATCTCCCAATGTAACTCGACGCCGCATGTTTCCATTACCCGGCGCCGTACAGTCTCTCCAAGCCGCTCAATGTCCGCTGCCGAAGCCTCGCCGCGATTAATTAAGAAATTACAATGCATTTCGCTAACTTGCGCGTCACCCTCTCTAAGGCCTCGACAGCCGGCTGCATCGATTAACTGCCATGCCTTATGGCCGGGCGGATTTTTAAATGTCGATCCACCTGTTTTTTCTCTAATCGGCTGCGATGCTTCACGCGCAGCCGTGATACGATCCATTTCAGCGACAATATCCGTTGGATTACCCGGCACGCCTTGAAACAAGGCCTCGGTGAAAATAATATCCATCGGCGCTGCGCAACTGCGATAGCCATATCCCATCTGCTCAGCGCTAAAAATACGCACCTCTCCTGCTCGATCGACGCCACGAGTCTCGATTAAACAATCTTTAGTTTCACCCCCATGCGCGCCAGCATTCATGCGTAAAGCGCCGCCTATCCCGCCAGGAATGCCTCGAAAAAAAGCGAGCCCGCTGACCCCCGCTTCTGCAGCCGCGCGGGCTGCTTTAATATCGGGAGTCGCAGCGCCAATGCGCAGGCGTTGGTTAGATTCAAAACTAACTGCGCCAAATCCTTTAGCGCTTAGACGAATAACAACGCCAGCAACCCCGCCATCTCTTATAATCAGATTGGATCCAAGACCAATGACGGTGACTGGTATTTCTCGAGGCAATTTCCTTAAAAAATAGACCAAATCCTCTTCATCAGCAGGCAGATAAAAAAGCTGCGCCGGACCGCCTACACGAAACCACGTGTAAGGCGCCAGAAGTTCATTCGCACTCAGGCTCCCACGTAATTGGGGAAAAAGCGGCGTGAGCTCGGGCAAAAGATCCGGAAAGATCAATGGCTGCCGCCTCCCGCCAACTGCTCAGGCAATGCATAAGCCCATTGGGTAATATTGCCTGCGCCCAAACACACGACATAATCACCCGGAGCGACAATCTCTCGCACCATTGCGGGAAGAACTTCTGGCGATGGCAGACCCATTGCGCGCCGATGGCCATGGGCTCGGATTGCATTAACAAGCGCGTCGCGATCAACGCCAGGTATCGGCTGCTCGCCCGCTGGGTACACGTCTGCGATGATGACGACGTCAGCGTCGTTAAAACAAGTCGCAAATGGATCAAACAATGACTGAAGACGCGAAAAGCGATGGGGCTGCATGACCGCCACAACCTTACCCTTGGTAGAGGCTCGGGCAGCCTTGAGTACGGCCGCCACCTCGACAGGATGATGTCCATAATCATCAAAGAATTCTACGCCATTCCAAGCGCCCGTCCGCGTAAAACGACGCTTCACGCCACCAAATCCAGCAAGTGCAACTCGAATTTGATCTGGCGAAAGTCCTAACTGATAAGCAACCGCAATGGCCCCTGTCGCATTGAGCGCATTATGATGGCCTGGCATTGGCAGCACTAGATTATCGAGATAGGTTGCCTGAGCTGTCTTTGTATCGCGCAACAAGACATTGAACCGACAAACACCGCCTTCAAGATTAACATCGAGCAACCGGACATCTGCTTGAGGGTTTTCTCCGTAAGTTATGACGCGTCGATCTTCAATTCGTCCAACAACTTCCTGTACAGTGGGATGGTCTAAACACATCACGGCAAAGCCATAGAACGGCAAGTTTTCAATAAAATGACGAAAAGCGTCTTTGATAGCATCAAAAGTATGAAAATGATCAAGATGTTCCGGGTCGATATTTGTTACAATCGCAACATCGGCTGGCAGCTTTAAAAATGTGCCGTCACTCTCATCCGCCTCAACCACCATCCACTCGCCCGCTCCCAAACGGGCGTTTGTCCCGTAGGCGTTAATAATTCCGCCGTTGATTACTGTCGGATCTAACCCGCCGGCATCTAATAAGGTCGCCACAAGCGATGTTGTTGTGGTCTTACCATGCGTGCCTGCAATCGCGACACATTGTTTAAGTCGCATAAGTTCTGCAAGCATTTCCGCTCGCCTTACGACAGGTAAACGCTTTTCTCGTGCAGAGATTAGCTCAGGATTGTCTCTTTTAATCGCCGTTGACACAACCACAACGCCTGCATCTCCAAGGTTCTTCGCGTCATGTCCAATAAAGATGACCGCACCCTTTTCAATGAGTCGTTTGACATTCGCATTCTCAGACGCATCCGAACCTTGGACTTTGTACCCTAAGTTCAACAAGACTTCTGCAATGCCCGACATGCCAATTCCACCAATACCAACAAAATGAATTGGGCCGAGATCTCGCGGCAGCTTCATCCGTAACTCCATTCCCTATCGAGATTAAATCGCGAGGCCTATAACAAGCTCCGCCAATCGTTCAGCGGCATCCGCTACGCCAACTTCCCGCGCCGCATACGCTCTTTGGATAAGAGAATCCGGCTTCTCAATCAATTCAGCAAGCCGCTGAGTTAAGAAAGTTTGCGTGAAATCATTCTGCCGCACTGTCTCGGCTGCACCAGCTTGCGTTAGGAACGCCGCATTAGCCGCCTGATCCTGATCAAGGGCATGCGGCAAAGGCACTAACATCGCAGGTCGACCAATAACTGCGAGCTCAGATACAGTAGACGCGCCAGCCCTAGAGATTACAAAATGCGCATTGGCGATACGCGCAGGAAGATCATTAAAAAAGGGTGACACTTCTGACATTATGCCGGCACGCGCATAAATCTCCTTTACACGAGAAAGATCTTCTTCACGCGCTTGCTGAACTACATTTAGACGCTGACGCAAATCGGCCGATAAAGCTGCGAGAGCATCGGGCACAATGTCGGACATAACGCGCGCGCCTTGAGATCCACCCGTCACCAATAAATGAAAAACGCCTTGCGATATGTCTGGGAAGGGACGCCGAGAAGCCGCCAAAACATTTGGCCGAACTGGATTTCCAGTAAAAACAATTTTATCTCGCCAAGCGGGGGCGGTTTGTAAGTTTGATAAGCCCGCAGCAATTTTATCAACGCGCCCTGCAAGAAAATAATTCGCCTTTCCCATAACTCCGTTCGATTCATGCAGCACAGCTGGAATACCAAGAAATGTGGCAGCCAATATTGGCGGCACTGTCGGGTAGCCGCCAAAACCAATAACCGCCCGTGGCTTACGTTTACGCAAGAGAGCGACAGCAAGCGCCACGCCTTGCGCCAATTGAGCAACTGCCTGCGCTCGCGCGATGAGTGAGCCGCCCCGTGGCGTTCCCGCTGGTAGGGTATGTATCGCTCGTGCTGGAAAAACATCGCCATAACGCAAAGCGCGCGCATCGGTAACAAGCTCAACCTCTACGCGACGTGATGCGAGCGCATGCGCCAAAGCCTCCGCGGGAAAGAGATGCCCGCCTGTACCACCAGCAGCAAGAAAGATTGCTTTATCGCTCATCTCAACCAACCGCTGGCTGCGGTTGAAATCTAGTCTCTGTTAATATCCTTGTGCGCGGCCTCTTTCGGGTGACAGCAAGCAAAAAACCCATGCCCAGCGATAATGAAATAAGCGACGAGCCGCCATAAGAAACAAAAGGTAAAGTCATTCCCTTAGCAGGCATTAAATGCACATTAACCGCCATATTAATCAAACTCTGCAACCCAAAAAGCATCACTAATCCCGCTGTCGCAAAGCGACAAAAAGGGTCTTCATTGCGCGCCGCAGAAAACAACCCGCGCACAACAATGAAGGCAAAAAGTAAAGCTAATGCAATACAAATGATCACACCAAATTCTTCGCCGATTACCGCAAAAATAAAATCAGTATGCGAGTCTGGCAAAATACGCTTGACTGTGCCTTCTCCCGGCCCCTTACCAAACCAAGATCCTGCAATAAAACTTTCTAACGCAGTTTCGGATTGGAAATTAGTTGGAACGCCCGCGACTGGGGCGGGCGGCTCAAGAAACGCCTCAATTCGAGCGTGCACATGAGGGACAAATCTATAAGCAAGCAATGCTGCCGCGCCTGCAAGACCGCCTAAGCCTACAACCCAAACCAGATGGAGTCCCGCCATGAAAAACAATGCGCCCCAAACAATCGTAATTAGCATTGTTTGTCCAAAATCAGGCTGTAAAACAAGCGGCGTGATTGTTAAAGGAAAAAGTAAAACGGCAATCAAAGTGCCCGGGACGTCTTTTCTCCGCGCGCCCTCCGAAAAAGCCCAAGCAACCATCACAACAAAAGCTGGCTTGAGAAACTCTGACGGCTGCACCCCAAATAGCCATCGCCGCGCTCCCTTCACTTCTTGTCCAAAGAATAAAGTTGCTATGACGAGACCCAAAGAGAGAAGAAAGATCACTAAAGCAGCGCGCCTGACATGGCGTGGAGATAGAAGCGATGCGGCAAGCATAACCGCTAGCGCTGGAAAAAGATAAGCAACCTGTCGATTCACAAAATGGAAAGTGGCTAGGTGTAAGCGTTCAGCAACAGGCGGGCTCCCAGCCATTGCAAAAACGAGCCCAGAGATAATAAGCAAAGCGATTGCCGCCAACAACCAACGATCAATCGTCCAGGCCCAATCTGAAAAAGGCGTTCGCTCCGCACGCGAAATCATCTTGCTTCTCCTCTACGCGCCGCAAGAATAGCCGGCAATCCATTTACTAAATTACGGAATGCGTTTCCTCGCATTTCAAAATTAACAAACTGGTCATATGATGCGCAGGCTGGCGACAACAACACAACAGGCTCAGGCGCATCGCTCTCCAGCGCATCGACAGCCGCTGAAGTTAAGGCGACATCTAAAGTTTTACACCGCTCATAGGGCAAAACGCCCTCAAGCGTACGAGCAAAATCATCGCTCGCCGCCCCAATTAAATAAGCCTTTCGAATACGCGAAAAATAGGATTTTAAGGGCTCAATTCCGCCTTCTTTAGATTTGCCGCCTAGGATCCAATAGATTTCTGTAAAACTCTGTAAAGCCTTCTCCGCCGCATCTGCATTGGTCGCCTTCGAGTCATTTACAAAGAGCACACGTTCTATTTTTGTTATCTCTTCCATTCGATGCGGCAGCCCTGGGAAACTTAAAATTCCGGCAGCGATTTCATCATCTTCAAGACCACACTCCCAAGCCACTGCACAGGCAAAAGCCGCATTTTGTGCATTATGCATCCCCCGCAACGCCCGCGCGCCGTCGAGTTTAGCGATTAATTCAGCCTCCTCAGGACCCTTTCCTTGTCCGCGATAAAAAATCGCTCCCTGATCAACGTAAAAACCCCAATCAAGCACGCGCTGGAAGGAGACGGGCAACACGCGTTGCTCAGACAGAGCCTTACCTGATAGGCGCGCGCCAATTGCATGCGTAAAATTATCATCAACGCCAAGCAAAGCAACATCTGCCCTAGCAACAAGGCGTTCTTTTACATCAGCATAATTTTCCATAGTGCCGTGACGATCAATATGGTCAGGCGTAAGATTAATTAACACGCCAATCGACGGCTTAAGCGAGGGAGAAAGATCAATCTGAAATGAAGAACATTCTATAACATGAATATGTTCCTCGCTTGGCGGCGCAAGATCAAGGATTGGCACGCCGATATTGCCTCCTAACTGCACATCACGCCCAGCTTGCCGAAGAATATGCGCGATCAACGCCGTCGTTGTTGATTTGCCATTTGTCCCAGTAATTGCAATGAACGGCGCGCCAGGCGCGCGTGCGGCTCGTTCCCGACAAAATAATTCAATATCGCCGATGATTTCTACACCAGCCGCTTTAGCGCGCTGAGCGGTCCAATGAGGTTCAGGATGCGTAAGCGGCACTCCTGGCGATAGAATGAGCGCATCAAAACGCGACCAATCAGCCCGTGCGAGGTCCTCTAAAGCAACGCCCTGCTCGACGGCCTTTAATCTACCAGCCTCGCCATCATCCCACGCACACACAGTTGCGCCGCCTGCGATAAGCGCTTTTGCGGTCGACAGGCCTGATCCCCCCAACCCAAACAATGCAACTGTTTTACCTTTGAATGTCGAAACTGGCGTCATACCTATCTCAATTTTAAAGTTGCAAGACCCACGAGCGCGAGAACAAATGAGATAATCCAAAAACGAATAACAATTTGCGGCTCTTTCCAGCCTTTCTGTTCAAAATGATGATGGATCGGAGCCATCAAAAAAATACGCTTGCCCGTAAGCTTAAAATAAATCACCTGAATAATGACCGATGCGCCCTCAAGGACAAATAACCCACCCACGATAACAAGCACGAATTCTTGCTTAACGGCGACTGCAACCGTTCCAATCAAGCCGCCTAGCGCAAGCGATCCAGTATCTCCCATAAAAATCTGCGCAGGGGGCGCATTAAACCACAAGAATCCTAGGCCTGCGCCAATAAAAGCGGCGCAGACAATCGCCAACTCGCCCACTCCCGCAACATAATTAACGCCTAAGTAATTAGAAAAAATTGAATTACCTACAAGGTAGGCGAATATTGCAAATGTTCCGACGGCGATCATTGACGGCACGATCGCTAATCCATCTAAGCCGTCAGTTAGATTAACGCAGTTTCCTGCCGCAACGACAACGAATGCGCCAAATACGATAAAAAATACGCCGAGAGAACCAACATATCCTTTCACCAAAGGAATAGCGACATTCGTCATACCCTCGCCACCCACGAGCATCAGGAGATAACAAGCCAATCCAGCAACAGCAAATTCAAACGCTAAACGCGCCTTACCAGAAAAGCCAGCATGCGATTGCTTCGTGACTTTCAAATAATCATCATAAAAGCCTATTAAGCCAAAAGCCGCCGTAACAAATAGCACAATCCACACATAATAATTACGTAAATTCGCCCACAGCAAAGTTGCGGCGAACAAGCCTGAAAGAATCATAAGACCGCCCATCGTAGGCGTGCCCTTTTTAGTGATCAGATGCGAAGCTGGCCCATCTTCACGAATGGGCTGGCCCTTACCCTGCTTCAGTCGTAAATTATCGATAATATTAGGACCAAAAAAGAAAACGAAAAAAAGCGCTGTAGCTGCCGCCATAGCTGCGCGAAAGGTAATGTAGCGAAAGATGTTGAGCGGACCATAAAGATGGGTAAAATCCGCAAGCAATGTTAGCATTTAAATATCCTTAGCTCGCTGTAGTCGGATTAAAAGAGCGTTTTACTGCAGAAACAATCCGCGACATCCGCGAGCCGTTTGAGCCCTTAATCATCACAATATCGCCAGGCTTAATCGCCGAGAGCACCGCTTCCTCTAACTCCTGGGCCGTCCGTCTATGCGCCGCGCGCATTGACTCAGGCGCAGCGTAAAATAGATGCGACATTAAAGATCCAGCTGTGAAAAGCTGGTCAACTTTTCCTGCAATGAGATCCTGCGCAAGATCAGCATGAAGCATTATGGCATCAGGACCCAATTCAAGCATATCGCCCAAAATGACAATGCGCCGCCCGTATGGCGCGATCTCTGTAACGGCAAGCTGCTCAAGCGCCGCACGAATAGAAGTGGGATTTGCGTTGTAACTTTCATCAATTAAGGTGAAAGCGCCCGTTTTTGTTTCGATAAGCTCACGCTGACCTCTGCCTGATGGCGGGCGGAAGTTGATAAGCGTTTGCGCTGCTTCCGCCACATCCAAATCAAAGGCGACTGCGACTAAAAGCGCAGCGAGGGAATTTAACGCAAGATGTTTTCCAGGTGCGCCAATCCTATAGGAAATTCGCTTGCCAAATATCTCTGCCTCTACGTCGCTCACATCATCTTCGGATTTATAAGAAATTAATCGCGCCGCTTCACCAGTTTCACCAAATGTAAATACATGCGCAGCCTTGGTTTTTGCTGCTGAGATTAAACGATCGCTCAAAGCATCATCTCGATTAATGATCGCTACGCCGCCATCCAGACCAGAAAATATTTCCGACTTAGCGTCAGCAATACCCTCTATTGAATCAAAATTTTCGAGATGAACAGACGCAACCCGCGTGACCACTGCGACATGCGGACGAACTTGGGCGACTAATGAAGCGATTTCACCCGCATGATTCATGCCGATTTCAAACACGCCATAATTCGTTGAGGCAGGCATCCGCGTCAATGTCAGTGGGACACCCCAATGATTATTGTAAGACGCGACCGAGGCATGCGTGCGACCAAAATGCGCCAGCATGAGACCAGTCATTTCCTTCGTGGACGTTTTGCCCACCGAACCAGTTATAGCAGTAATTAACGCGCTAGAACGCAGACGCGCGCGCAAGGCTAAACTTTCAAGAGCACGCTGAACATCCTTGACGACAAGAAGCGGGCCTACGCCTGAAATCTCTCCAATATGGCGCTCATCTACTACCGCTGTCGCAGCGCCATGTTCAAAAGCGCTGGGAACAAATTCATGACCATCTCGTGCGTCACCCTTAATGGCAAAAAATAAATCTCCTTTTTTCAACGACCGCGTATCTATGGAAACGCCAAAACCTCTCGAGCGAGCCCGCCGCTTGCGCGCGCATTCAGCCCACTTATTAAAGCCAATCCAGACCACAAGGGTTCGCGCTGCACTGCCGTCTCTTCACGAAGCAGTTGCTTGATTGTTTCATGATCTGAAAAGGGCAATGTCCGATCGCCAATAATTTGACCGGTTTCATGACCTTTTCCTGCGACAACAAGCGTGTCTCCCTCGCTTAATTGTTGCATCCCAATACGAATAGCCTCACGCCTGTCAGCAACTTCTAAAATTTTCATCGCATCGGAGTCATGCGCGCCACGGATAATTTCCGATCGAATATCAGTAGGATTTTCATTGCGCGGATTATCATCCGTCACAATAATCACATCAGCTTCCCGCGCCGCAATTTCACCCATTAGCGGACGCTTGCCGCGATCACGATCGCCGCCGCAGCCAAAAACAAGAATCAGTCGTTTGCGCGTCAAGGGTCTTAAGGCGCCTAACACCTTTTCCAGCGCATCAGGCTTATGCGCATAATCAACAAAAATTGGCGCGCCGTTAAATACGCCAATTCGTTCTAGGCGCCCCGGCGCGCCCTGCAATTTAGTCAATGCGCCAAAAACTTGATCTGCGCTTGCGCCGCAGACAATCGCGAGTCCAGCGGCGACAAGCGCATTCGATACTTGGAATGCGCCTGTAAGAGGTAATTCTATGGCATAATCTTGATCGCCATAAGTCAATCTAAGCTGTGTGGATAAAGAGCCGGTCCTTGTCTCTTGAATTTTGATAGATTGACCATTAATTCCCACACTAAATATTTTTAATCCGCGATCACGACAAATGGTCATGACACGCTGCGCGACATCGCTATCTGAATCTATAACTACATATTGACCCGGACTCATTAATGTATTGAATAGCCGCATTTTTGCAGCAAAATACTCAGCCATATCTTTGTGATGATCAAGATGATCTCTTGAAAAATTAGTAAAGGCCGCTGCAGTTAGAGAGACGCCATCAAGCCGACACTGCTCTATTCCTAAAGATGACGCTTCCATTGCAAGGTGCGTTACGCCGCGCATTGATAGAGAATTTAACGTATCATGCAGCTCAACCGGACCCGGCGTCGTAAGGGAGCCATAATGCGCGCCCGAATTATCTATTACGCCAACAGTACCTAATGACGCAGCATTAATCCCCAAAATGCGCCAAATCTGTTGGAGAAACGAAACAACAGAAGTTTTGCCACTCGTGCCTGTAACAGCAACAATCGTATGTGGCTGATGCCCATAAAATCGAGAAGCCGCCTTAGCCAGTGCTGCGCGCACATCGTCGACTATAATTATTGGCAAATCACACGCAACGGCGCGTTGCGCAACGATTACACACGCGCCACGCCTCTTTGCTTCTTCTACATAATTTATACCATCGCCGGCATGACCAGGAACTGCAAAAAATGCAAAGCCTTCACTCACCGTTCGGCTATCGGCGCTAAGACCTAAAATCTCAACCAAACGCAACTCAGGCGGACATTGATTAGGCGCAAGAAGATCAACCAGGAGCATTAGTGTTTTGCGCCTCCAACAGCTGGCGTATTCGCTATGCCATAACCCAGTTTCGCTAAAAGAGGGAAAGGTTCATGGGGCGGCTCAAATCTTGGCGCCAAACCCAACACTGGGCCAACCCGCTGAATAATCTGCCCTGTCACATAACCTGAATTATAAGCCGCCGTCGCATATCCACCGGTTTCCGGCAAACCTTGCGGCTCATCCATGATTGTCAAGAAAAGATACTTTGGCTGATCTGACGGCGCGACCGCCATGAAGGTGGTAAAGAGACGCGTTTTCGAATAGCGGCCATTGATAACCTTTTCAGCTGTGCCTGTCTTTCCTCCAACAAAGTAACCATCAATATCCACTTTTTTTGCCGTGCCAATTTCAGCATTTAAGCGCATAAGATAACGCATCGCTTCGCTTGTCTCTGCTTTAATAACCTGCTCAGCGTTCTTCTTGGCCTCTTCCTCGCTCCGCTTAAGGAAAGTTGGTGTATTCATATATCCACCATTCATCAATGCGCTTACCGCCATCATCGCTTGCAAAGGCGCGACCGCAAGACCATGGCCAAAAGCGATCGTCATTGTATTGAGTTCGCCCCAATTTTTAGGAACAATTGGTTCGGCGCTCTCAGGTAATTCGGTTCGCATTCTCGTGAGCTGGCCTAATTTTTTTAAAAAAGCCTTATGTTTTTCCACGCCCTGGCCCATAGCCATACGCGCAGTGCCAACATTAGAGGAATATGTGAATACCTCTGGCACTGTTAAGGCGCGGTTTTGCGCGTGGTAATCATGAATTTTGAAACGACCAAAGGATAAAGCGCCTGACGCGTCTAGCTTTGAATTAAGATTAAGCTTCCCTGAGTCGAGCGCCATTGCAATCGTCAAAGCCTTAAACGTTGAGCCCATTTCATAGACGCCAACATTCATTCGATTTATATGATTTGGATCTAGCGCATCCGTTGGCTTGTTTGGATCATAATCCGGCAAAGACGCCAGAGCGACAATCTCGCCTGTATTCACATCCATGATTGCCGCCGCGCCCGCTTTTGCTTTAAAATGCTCAACGCCTTTCTCCAATTCATCCCGCAAGGCATGTGTCGCACGAATATCGAGAGAAAGAGCAATAGGCTTGAGGTCGCCAGGAGTCGCAGCAAATCCCATGTTGTGAAGATCAGCCAAACCTTGCCCATCTATATATTTTTCAATTCCAGCAATGCCGGCATTGTCAATATTTGCAAAGCCTAAAACATGCGCGCCAATTGGGCCATTAGGATAAACCCGCTTATTTTCGGCTATGAGCCCAACGCCAGGCAGACCCAAATGAAAGACCTCATCACGTTGATGAGACGTGACCTCGCGCTTTACCCAAACAAAACCCTTCTTAGCGCCAAGTCGTTCCCGCAAATCACGAGAATCGATGTCAGGAAGCACCGCAGTGAGCAGCTCCGTGGCTTCATCTTTATCAATCAGCCGCCGGGGTTCTGCAAAAACAGACATAACCTTAACATCGCTCGCAAGCACTTCGCCATTCCGATCAACAATATCTGGACGCGATGCAGATACTGCTTGCGCGGCGGCACGCCGACTTGTCGCCGGATCTGGCTTGAACCCAAGATAGATTAACCGGCCGCAAATCGCGCCATAGAGGACTAAAAACCCAAGAGCGGCAAAGCGCATACGCGGCGCGCTAGCGGCGAAACGGGTGGAAAACATATGCCTTAGAAATTTTTTTTCGGCCATGCTTTTGACTGAGCGGCGAGTCTTGAGATTTGTCTCTGGCAGGTTTTGCATCATGGTTTTTTATGCTCTTGGCTTAATACGCGCTCAGAACCAGAAACCGGTCCTTCACTTAACGCCTGCGACTTAGTTGTTGGGGGTAGTGTTTTTGATCCGTTAGCGATTGTTGTATTCACTGACGCTTGTGATGTAACCGGCGGCGTAGCGGCAAGACCCAGCCCTAAAGCGTCTAGCTTGCCGCCAATCATATCTGTCCGAGCCGCCTTATCTGGCAAAGCTGTCGCGATAATGAGCTGTTTGACATCAAGCGGCTTAAAATCGGTCAAATATTGGTCTGCTAACTGCTGAAGTCGCTCAGGCCTGGTCATATAGGCCCACTCCGCGCGTAAAACAGCGATCGCATCGGACTCTGCTTTAATTTCAATTTTAGTTTTAGCAATTTGTTCAGCGCGATAGCTTGTTTGATATTTAATTGTGTAGGCGTAGACCGCCGAGCCAATGAGCGCCGCAATCGCGACAAGATTGAGAAAACGCAACATTAATTTTTTCCTCTGTCCTGCATTGGCAATCTTGTAATCTGCTCTAAACGATTGGAAATGGGCAATGAGGGCGCTTCAGTACGTATGGCGAAACGCAACTTTGCAGAGCGCGCGCGCGGATTAGCATGGATTTCTGAAACCGACGGCACTATTGGTTGACGCCCCAAGCTTTGAAAACTTGGACGAGGCGGCGCTTCCTCTCCGGGCAGTCGCCGAGATCCTGTTTCACCGCGCCCGCATCGCTCAGAAAAGAATAATTTTACAATACGATCCTCAAGCGAGTGAAAGCTCACAATTGCTAAACGTCCACCAGGAGCCAAGACCTTCTCCGCGCCTGCAAGCCCCGCCAACAATTCTTCAAGCTCATTGTTCACTGCGATGCGCAGAGCCTGAAAACTTTTTGTTGCGGGATGGATATCGCTAGAGCGATTTGGCGCGACGCGCTCAATTAGACCTGCAAGAGATTTCGTGGTGAGGAAAGGCGCTTGCTTACGGTCGTGAACGATTGCGCGCGCTATTCGTCGCGCAGCGCGTTCTTCCCCAAAGAAATAAAAGATATCCGCAAGAGCGTCTTCATCCCAAGTGTTGACGATGTCCGCAGCGCTCAACCCACGCCCTTCCATACGCATATCTAACGGACCATCGCCTCGAAAAGAAAAACCTCGCGCCGCTTCATCAAATTGCATCGAGGAAACGCCAACATCAAAAACAACGCCATCAAGCGGCGCAAAATTGCGATCAAGAGCAATTTTATCCAGCTGAGAAAAACGCGATTCAATCAAACAGAGCCGATCTTGAGTGGATCTAACCCAGTCGCCTGCTCCGGCTATGGCGATAGGATCCCGATCAAAAGCCAAGACGCGCGTTTGCGGATAAGCTAAAATCGCGCGGGTATAGCCTCCTGCGCCAAAAGTGCCATCAACAAATCTCCCGCCACGCTCTGGCGCAAGCGCCATGATCGCTTCATCTCGTAAAACGGCAATATGTCGCAGATCTTTATTCAGCGTTTGATCAGTTGGCGCGCCGCGGCCCATTGTCTTCGACCTCCCCCTCTCGCGCCTCAACCGTCCTAGAGCTCGAACGCTCCGCAAGGATGTCACCTGGACTGACGCTGCCCGCACAGCGCAATGCCGCATCGGCGTAAAATTTCTTTGCGAAGTGAGACGAAACGCCATGAAGTTTCTGATGATCTCGACGTAACGGCTATCAGCCGAAGCGCCATGTTGGCGCTCCGCTCTATTAGGCTTTGTTAGTGTTAAGGGACCGTTTACGGGCCGACAGGTTGATGGAGACGCGAGCGATTCTGGAAATTATTTTCCTAATATGAGCGCCAGTCGGCCTATAAGCCGGGTTCTGTATGGCGCAGCTCAGCAAGCTGAACTCCGCGTGACGGCCATTCCTCTGGGACGATCGTCGCCGACCGCCTCTGGCGACCAACCCGGGCGACTACCCGGAAACAGGCTAGGCGGCTAGCGCCGCCAGCGTCGCCCCTATTCGGTCTTGCTCCCGGCGGGGCTTGCCATGCCTGGGACGTCGCCGACCCAGCGGTGCGCTCTTACCGCACCCTTTCACCCTTACCGCATCAGCGGCGGTTTACTTTCTGTGGCGCTTTCCCTGGGGTCTCCCCCGCCGGACCTTATCCGGCGCCGTGTCTCCGTGGAGCCCGGACTTTCCTCTGCCTTACGGCAGCGGCCATCCAGCCGACTGGCTCGAGTAACGTTAGGCAGCTCAATAGACACGGTCAAGTAATCCTTGCTTTCGACCTTTAAAAAGATCGGCTAAATCCTTTTAGGATGGCGCGGGACCGAGAACATTTATCAATGGCGCAAATCGTTGACGTATTGCCGCCCGTCGCTGTCGATGCGCCTTATACTTATTACGCGCCACCCGGCTTAAAACTGGAGCCCGGCGACAGCGTCATTATCTCTCTCGGCAAGCGTGAAGCCTATGGCGTTGTTTGGCGCGTGAATACCGACTTAAACGACTCTCGCGAACTCAAAACAATTCAGAAGCGATTAGACAGGCCGCCCCTGCCTCAAAAGTTGCGCGATTTTATTGATTGGCTCGCGCGCTATACATTGACGCCTGTTGGCATGGCTTTACGACTCGCTACGCGAGCGGTTGAAGAAACCGCTCCCGAAAAGCCGCGCCTCCTCTATCGCGCGACAGGTCTTTCGCCCAAGCGCTTGACGCCAACGCGACGTCGCATTCTCACCTGCACAGAAGGCGGCCTGGTATTTTCTAAAAAGGCGCTCGCAGAGGACGCTGCATGTTCATCAGGCGTAATCGATGCACTCGTAGATGAAGGGGCTCTTGAGGTAATTAGCGCTGCGCCCGAGTCGCCATTTCGAGCTCTCGACCCCTCTTATGCACCTCCCACATTTGAGCAGGCGCAAAAACAAGCGACGGAAACTCTCAACCAAGCGCTAGAAACAAAAAAATACGCCCCTTTCCTTCTTGAAGGCGTAACCGGTTCAGGTAAAACTGAAGTTTACTTTGAGGCGATAGCTTCAGTTTTACGCGAGGGCGCTCAGGCATTAGTGATGATGCCGGAAATTGCGCTAACAGCGCAGTTCCTGCAACGATTTACAAAGCGTTTTGGCGCGCCGCCAGCTGAATGGCACTCCGGGGTAAGTAAGCGCAAACGTGCGCATATTTGGCGCGCGGCCGCCTCAGGCGAGGCGAGCGTCGTGGTTGGCGCGCGATCTGCGCTCTTTCTGCCATTTAGAAATCTTCGTCTCATTGTTGTCGATGAAGAGCATGAAGCCGCCTATAAGCAGGACGATGGGGTAACTTATCATGCGCGCGATATGGCGGTCGTACGCGCGAGCATGGAAGATGCGCTTATTATATTGGCGTCAGCCACTCCTTCTATTGAGACGCGCGTTAATGCGCAAAGCGGTCGCTACGGATATCTTCGTCTGGATAGACGCGCAGGCGCTCGAGAGATGCCAAATCTTGACTCAATTGATCTACGCACAAATGGCCCAAAACGCGGGCAATGGATCGCACCGCGCCTCATAGAAGAAATCGAAGAAAATCTAAGCCGCAAAGAGCAAACTTTATTATTTCTCAATCGTCGCGGCTACGCACCCCTGACGCTTTGTCGAACATGCGGCCATCGTTTTCGCTGTGAAAATTGTGATGCCTGGCTTGTCGAACACCGATTTCGACGGGCTCTGATCTGTCACCATTGCGGTCATACTGAAAAACGCTCAGAAAATTGCCCCGAATGCGGCAGCCTAGACTCTCTTACAGCCTGCGGCCCAGGCGTCGAACGTCTCGCCGAAGAGGCGGCGACGCTTTTTCCTCAAGCTCGTTTATTAGTTTTATCTTCTGACTTTCCCGGCGGCGCTGGACGAATCCGTCGCGAATTGGATGAAATCGCTCAAGGGAATTTTGATCTTGTTATCGGCACACAGCTTGTCGCAAAGGGGCATAATTTTCCCTACCTGACTCTCGTTGGGGTCATCGACGCCGATGTCGGACTAGATAATGGCGACCCTCGCGCTAGCGAACGAACGTTTCAATTACTCAGTCAGGTTACTGGCCGCGCTGGTCGAGGCGACAAACCAGGTCGGGCGCTCTTGCAAAGCTACCAACCCAATCACCCTGTTATGCAAGCGCTCCTGTCGGGTGATGCGGAAAAATTTTATGCGCAAGAAATCGCCCTAAGGCGTCGCGCGGATTTACCGCCCTTCGGACGATTAGCGGCGATAATTGTCTCTGCGCCAGATGCTAAAATAGCGCAAAATTATGCGCGCGCCTTAGCCCGCCTCGTGAGTGAATTGCCTAAAAGCGCGCGATATCGTGTTGCGCCCTTCGATCGTATGGCGGCAAAAGATGAGATAACGCTTCTTGGTCCAGCTGAAGCGCCGATCGCCTTGATACGTGGACGCTATCGTTATCGCTTATTAGCCAAGGGACCTAAAAGCGCCGATATGCAGAGCTTCTTGCGAGATCTACTCTCTTTAGCGCCCAAGTTGCGTAACAGCGTCCGCGTACAAATTGACGTAGATCCACAGAATTTCATGTGATGGTTCCTAAATGCCACTAATCACGCGCGCGACGACTTTCGCGGTATAATCAACCATTGGAACAATGCGCGCATAATTAATCCGGGTAGGACCAATAACTCCGAGCGCGCCGATAATTCTGCGATCGCCATCGCGTAAGGGCGCGGCGATCAAAGACGATCCAGAGAGTGAAAATAATTTATTTTCCGATCCAATAAAAATTCGAACGCCTTCTCCCTGTTCAGCCCGCTCTAATAGGTCAATCACCCCTGTTTTGGTCTCAAGATCTGCAAAAAGTAACCGCACGCGCTCAAGATCTGTCACTGCGGTAAGATCTTCCAACAAATGCGCCTGACCACGCACGATCAACTGACGATGATCCCCAGGAGCGCCGGTCCAAATCGCTAATCCTGCTTCAACAAGTCGCGCAGTTAATTCATTAAGCTCCATTTGAGCTGCGCGACGCGAATCTTCCACGCCCTCGCGCGCCTCTGTCAATGTTCTGCCAGAAACACGCGCATTCAGGTAATTAGCCGCCTCAACCAGCGCAGAAGCGGGCAAATCTCGCGGAACTGGAATTACCCGATTTTCCACCGTGCCATCATCCGCTACTAGAATCGCCAGCGCACGCTCGGCCTCGAGGCGCACAAAATCGATTTGTCTCAAACGTACATTCGCTTTTGTCGCGACGACAACACCCGCAACGCGAGCTAATCCTGAAATTAAACTCGTCGCCTCTGACAATACCCCGCCGATATCATGATCGCGCGACGCCGCTTCAACTTCAGTAGCAATACGTACGCGCTCCACATCGGCCAAATCGCCAATCTGCAACATGGAATCAACGTAAAACCGCAATCCTAATTCTGTCGGCAGACGTCCTGCGCTGGTATGGGGCGCAAAAACGAGCCCTAATTCCTCAAGATCCTGCATCACATTACGGATTGAGGCGGGCGAGAGCGTCATGGGCAACAAACGGGACAATTGTCGTGAGCCAACCGGCTCGCCAGAGGCAAGATAACTATCGACAATTTGTCGAAAAATTTCGCGCGCGCGATCTGTGAGCTGAGAAACAACTGCTGCGTTCGACAGAATTGGGTATTTCTGGATCATAGTTGAATAGCATAACCCATCGCTCAAGAAGGTCGAGCTTATTTATAAAAGAAGAAAGCCCGGCCATTTGGCCGGGCTATCATAGGATTTCAGATCTTTAAAACGTGATCAGAGGTCGCCGAGACCATCAACGCCCAACAACGCACCGATACTTTTGATACGATAGTTCACGCCAACGCGCGCAAGATTTAGATTGTAATTGCCGCCGTTGACAACAGCGACGCCGTTTCCTGCTAAGCTAATCGCCGAGCCGCCCGAAGGAGCTGTGATGCTTGAGTAAAGATACTCAGCCTTTACAGAAACATGATCCATGAGCGCATATTCAAGACCTGCGCCAACGGTCCAGCCGCCGCTCCACCGATTCGCGCTTGAACCGCTTGCTACCCATAGGCCACTCGTAGATCCATAAGACACGCCATTGAAGTAACCATAAGCAAGACCGCCTGTAACATAAGGCATGAAGCGACCCATTGCATAACCAAAACGCAACCGCTCAGTGCCAAAATAAGTCAAATTGCTGCTTACGCCACCATTATAAGTCCTGGATCCGTCGAGTGAAATATTCGTGTAGCTATAGTCACCCTCGTAACCAACAGCAAAATTATTAGCCAGTTGCCAAGTATAGCCCGACTCATACCCTACGATATATCCGCTGGTTCCAGAGGATGGCCCTACCTTCCAAGCAGCGCCATTCACAGCATATAAATTCACATTATAATTCGCATCTCCGCCAGCATAGCAGCCGACAACGCCGCCATGCCATCCCGTCCAGGAAAATATCGGCGGCGGCGGCGCAACGGGCGCCTTACGGGAAGGGAGATCAGCTGCAGATGCTGCGCTCAGAGCGATAACTGAGGCGCATGCGCCGAGGATCGAAGCCTTGAAATTCATAATTATTTCTCCACCAAGCAAGGCCGCCCGATTCTCGGTGCAGCGGTTAGGTGAGAAATAACTAACACCACCCTGAAGCGGATGAAATTCGAATATTGATCCAAAATGACGTTTTTGAGAAAGCGTTGCTCTTTCGCAACACTTTTGACAAACGGGTGATCAACATGGGTTAAAATGGATTAATCGTTTTTAATGAGCGAGAAAATTAATTCAGCCAAATGGGTTTCATAAGCTTTTTGAGAAAAGTGGCGATTGTAATAGTCGCGCGCGGCGCTGTTTTCGCGCGCTTCAGGGGCTCTTGGTTTATCTTGCAAAACGCCGCAGATGGCCCTGGCGAAATCGTCGGCTGTATCTGCAACCCGCACCCCATCCAGCATATGAGCTTCAGCGCCGAGGCCGCGGAGCGCAAGAGATGTTGCTACAATTGGCAAGCCGCTTGAGAATGCTTCAATGGTTTTGATGGAAAGGCCATGCCCGCTAATAGTGGGCAATAAGACAAGTCGCGCACATGCATAAATACGCCCAGGATCGTCTACGCGTCCCGTAAACCACTGTCGATAGCGAGAGAATTCTTCAGGTGCCTGCCCGCGAAGCCCAGCGTCAACATTGCCCGCAATTGTAACTCTGACGTCAGGGATTTTCGGAGCGACTTCCCGCAAAAACCAAATCAGACTTTCGACATTAGCCGTATTATTGCTTGCCACAATTACAATGTCTTCTCCGCCAGGACCCATCGGCGCTGGGGGCGTTGCGGGGTATAATAATGCATGCCGTTTGTGAGGTAAAAGTGCGCTAAACTCGCCTGCTTCTTGTGCATTAAGATGCAACAAAAGGTCCGCTGAGCCCATCGCCTCGAGCTCCCGCGCTAACATCGCTTCATAGCTGACCGCGGGTTTAAGCCAGGGCATTCGTTTGTTAATCAAAGCGAATTGACGCGCTTGAAGGTCATGCGAATCTAATAAAATCGGCGCTTTTGCGC
>OMIO01000161.1 GCA_900299115.1 Methylocystaceae bacterium
ACCTACCCCACCCCGCCCCACGCCCTCGCGCGGCGGCGAAATGAAAAATCGTAGTCGTTTGACCGTGACGACGGCGACGAGCGGAGAAGGCGAGGAGCGGATGCGCTCAGTTGCCTCTTTCCGTCGTCGCGTTCAACGTTTGAAGGGTATGGGCGCGGCAGAGCCAAAAGAAAAAATCAGCCGCGAAGTCGTTCTGCCCGAAACCATCACAATTCAAGAACTCGCCAATCGTATGTCTGAACGCGGCGTGGATGTCATTCGCTTGCTCATGAAGCAAGGCGCAATGCATAAAATCACTGATGTGATTGATGCAGATACAGCGCAACTTGTCGCGGAAGAAATGGGCCATGCTGTAAAGCGTGTCGCTGAGTCTGATGTTGAAGAAGGACTTTTTGACATCCCGGACGACGGTTCTAATCTACAGCCGCGCCCACCCGTCGTTACGATCATGGGACACGTTGACCACGGCAAAACCTCATTGCTCGACGCCATCCGACAGGCCAATGTTGTCTCAGGAGAAGCGGGTGGCATCACCCAACACATCGGTGCCTATCAAGTCACCGCGCCTAACGGCCATGCCGTCACCTTCATCGATACGCCAGGTCACGCCGCCTTTACAGCAATGCGCGCCCGTGGCGCTAAAGTTACAGATATTGTTGTATTGGTGGTGGCAGCCGACGATGGCGTCATGCCTCAAACGATTGAGGCGATCCATCACGCAAAAGCGGCAGGCGCCCCGCTTGTTGTTGCAATCAATAAAGTTGATAAGCCAGACGCGAAGCCTGAAAGAGTGCGCACCGAGCTCCTTCAACATGAGGTTCAGGTCGAAAGCATGGGCGGCGAAACGCTCGAAGTTGAAGTTTCAGCAAAACAAAAACTCAATTTAGATAAATTGCTGGATGTGATCTCCTTACAAGCGGAGGTTTTGGACCTAAAGGCCAATCCGGACCGAGCTGCCGAGGGCACTGTGATTGAAGCGCGTCTAGATAAAGGACGCGGACCAGTCGCGACTATGCTGGTGCAGCGCGGCGCTCTGCGCACTGGCGACATTGTCGTCGCGGGAACGCAATGGGGGCGCGTGCGCGCCTTATTAGACGATAAGGGTCAAGCAAGACTGGAAGCGGGTCCATCCTTCCCTGTAGAAATTCTTGGGTTTAACGGCACACCAGAAGCCGGCGATCGCGTTGCGGTTGTTGAATCTGAAGCACGCGCGCGTGAAATCACTGAATATCGCGAGCGCCAAAAACGCGATAAAATTGCTGCGCGAGGCGGTTCGGCTCGGGGTTCGCTCACAGATATGATGAGCCAACTTAAAACAGCTGGTAGAAAAGAATTTCCGCTGGTCATTAAGGGCGATGTTCAAGGCTCTGTGGAGGCTATTGTCGCTGCGCTGGAGAAACTCGGCACAGATGAAGTTGGCGCACGCGTCGTACATTGTGGCGTCGGCGGCATTTCTGAGTCTGACGTTTCGCTCGCTGAAGCCTCAGGCGCGGCGGTAATCGGCTTTAATGTGCGAGCGCATAAAGAAGCTCGAGAAGCCGCTGAGCGCTCCGGCATTGAGATCCGTTATTACAATATCATTTATAATCTCGTTGATGACGTGAAGAGCGCCATGTCCGGATTACTTGCGCCGACATTGCGCGAGACAATGCTCGGCAACGCATCAATTCTAGAGGTCTTTGATATTTCCAAAGTAGGTAAGGTCGCGGGCTGCCGAGTAACCGATGGCAATGTTGAGCGCGGCGCGAATGTCCGACTTATTCGCGACAATGTTGTTGTTCATGAAGGTAAGCTTTCCACCCTCAAAAGATTTAAAGATGAGGTTAAGGAAGTTACTGCGGGGCAGGAATGCGGCATGGCATTTGAAAATTATCAAGACATGCGCGCTGGGGATGTGATCGAGTGCTATCGCATCGAAGAAATTAAACGATCCCTCTAACGCGACTACTGCGAGCTTTCTTCAACACAGAAGAAAGTCTCGTGGCGTTTAACGAGCTAACGCTTGTTGATGCGTCTTGCCAACAAATTCTAGCGCCTCCGGTCGCCATGCCAAGAACTCGACACTCCTCTCATTCTACGCCCTCTCAACGTATGCTGCGCGTTGCAGAACTTTTACGCCATTCTATCGCGCAACTTTTATCGCGCGGGCATATCAGCGATCCCATCCTTGATGCTCATACGATTACGGTATCGCGCGTGCAGATGAGCCCTGATCTCAAACTTGCGACAATCTATGTCATGCCCTTGGGCGGCAGGGATGAGGCGCCAATTCTTTCTGCATTAGATCGCCACAAACGCTTTATTCGCGGTGAGATTGCCAAAGAGATTAATCTCAAATTTGCGCCAGAGGTTCGCTTCCGCATTGATGATAGTTTTGACGCGGTTTCCCGCATCGACGCCTTACTGAATTCTGACCGCGTAAAACGCGATCTCGAGCCAAAAAAAGATCCGCAAGACAACGGCCCAACTGAATGACTCAAAAGAAAACGTCTCGCGTTATCGTCAATGGCTGGATTGCCCTCGATAAGCCAACAGGGCTTACCTCCACACAGGCGGTCTCACGGTTAAAACGCCTCTATAACGCACAAAAAGCTGGCCATGCCGGCACATTAGACCCTTTGGCCTCAGGCATTCTCCCCATCGCCTTTGGAGAGGCGACAAAGACCGTACCCTTTGTTCAAGATGGCGAGAAAACCTATCAGTTCACTGTTCGATGGGGTGAAGAGACAGATACAGACGACTCTCAAGGACGAATAATTAATACGTCCCTCTCTCGGCCGACCCAGGAAAAAATTGAAAGCTTCCTTCCAGATTTTCTTGGAGCGATCGAACAAATCCCCCCACAATTTTCAGCTATCAAAATTGCCGGCGAACGCGCATATGACCTCGCACGAGAGGGAGAAGTCGTCGAATTAGCGCCGCGCACAGTGCAAATCTATTCTCTCAAACTTCTCCATGCCTCATCTCAAGAGGCCAACTTCTCAATGACATGCGGGAAAGGGGCTTATGTTCGAGCCATTGCGCGCGATCTTGGACGACGACTGGGCTGCCTGGGTCATGTTACCGCGCTGCGTCGAACGCGTGTGGGGCCATTTACAGAAGAATCCGCCTTCACGCTCAATGAAATTGAAAATGAGAATAGGTTTGATTCAGCCCTAAGTTCTGTTGAAGCGGGCCTCCTAGCCCTTCCCTGCATCATCGTTGATCGAGATACAGCAACGCGACTGCGACGTGGCGGCTCAGTCATCTTGCGTGGACGCGATGCGCCGCACAAAGGCATCGTTTACGCCGCATGCGACGGCGTTCCTATTGCCTTTGGAGAAATTATTGAAGGGGCGCTTGCTCCTTCGCGCGTCTTCAATTTGCCGTTCTGAATTTTCTCCACAGCGCTCTATGATGCACAGTCATCTGATTCGCGCGGATCCTATATATTTCTTGGATCATAAGAATGAATTGCCCTCCCAAGATTCTTGTTTTTGACTCTGGCCTTGGCGGCCTAACTGTATTTTCAGAAATAACGCGACTACGTCCAAACCTTACTTATCTTTACTGCGCTGATGACGCTGGCTTTCCCTATGGATCATGGAATGAAGAGGCGCTTATTGATCGCGTCATCACTATAATAAGCGGCTTAATCGCGACAGAATCTCCAGACATGGTTGTCATTGCCTGCAATACAGCGTCAACATTAGTGTTATCGCATTTAAGGCGACGCTGGCCTATGATTCCTTTTATTGGCACAGTGCCCGCTATTAAACCTGCCGCAGAACAATCACGCTCTCACATGATAAGCGTGTTAGCGACGCCTGGTACGGTGAAGCGTGATTACACGCAGAAATTAATCACTCAATTTGCAGGTCATTGCCAAGTAACTTTAGTGGGCTCTGGCAACCTCGCTGGCCTTGCCGAAAGAGCCATGCATCACGGTGAAATCAATGACGCCGAAATTATTTCAGAAATTATGCCCTGCTTCGTTGAAATTAATGATAAGCGGACAGACTCAATTGTTTTAGCCTGCACGCATTACCCTCTTTTACTCAAAGAATTTCATCGCCTAGCGCCCTGGCCTGTTGACTGGATTAATCCAGCGCCCGCAATTGCGCGACGCGTGGATTATTTACTCATGCAACATTGCCAAGAATTACTCACGCAACAGTCCCCGAACAAACGTAGCGCGATTTTTACCAGCGGCAAAAAGCCTGATCTTTTATTGAAAAATTTATTAAACGACTACGGCCTATCACAAGCCTCGGATGTCACGACGCGTTAATGCTTCTCACGATCCGTTAAAGTCGCAAGGAATGCCGTTATTGCATCGATCTCAGCTTCTGATAAGCGAGGAGACTGGTTCAATCTACGGTCGTAAGGGGCCTCTGAAATATTTACATTGCGCCGTAAAGATCTCGGTAGATCGTTGAACTTCTCAATGAGTCCTCTCGAATTACGCGGAAACCAGCGTGCGGGCTGAGTATCTCGAGTTGCATAGAAAGCGACAACATCTCTTAAGTTTGAGAATACGCCATTGTGCAAATATGGTGCGGTTTTTGCGATGTTTCGCAAAGTCGGCACTTTAAAAGCGCCACAAAAACTTTCGAGACGCATTTGAAAAGGGATCTTTTTTGCCAGTCCAGGTTGCGCGCACAAGCCAAGATCGGGTTTTGATGCGCTGCGCGCCTGCTGATATTTCGGGCCGCCAAGCGCATCATATGTGTAATCGGTAAAAAGCCAATCTTGAGGATTATGCGAGGTTTCATTGCCAACATGGCATGAAAGACAATTGCCTTTTTTGGGGTCTTTAAAAAGTTTAAATCCCTCAAGCTCTTGCGGCGTAAGCTCATCTTTACCTTGTAAGTAATCGTCAAACTTCGAACTAAAAGGATGAAAACGCGAACTTGACTCAAAGGCGGCCACCGCTTGTGATATTTTCAAAAAAGCATCGTTATCATTATTAAAAATATGCGCGCCAAAAACGTGGCGCAACAATTCGGCATAGGGTCCTGAGCGTATTGCCGCAACGACATCTTTCTTTGATGCGGCGTTCATTTCATTTGGATCAAACAAAGGCCCTTTAACTTGCTCGGTAAGCGTTGCCGCGCGCCCATCAAAAAACTGTCCGCCAATAGGGATCATCTCACGATGTCCTGTTTTAACATCCCTTTCCTCAACAAAACTAAAGGGAGGAGAAAATGAGGCGTACATCACTGTCGGCGTATTGCGCTTGCCGAGCGTATTTGGCGCAGCGCCGCGTGCAAACGCCGCGATAGAGGAGCCATTATTTCCCTGGTAGGCTTGCTGAGCTTGATGACAAGAGGCGCAGGCGACACCTGCGGGTCGCGATAAGGTTTTATCTTCAAAAATTCGCTTGCCGAGCAATTCGATTGGCGTCAGCCCCTGCTCATCTGACGCGGAAATTGCTTGCGAGGAGGTCTCTTGCGCCGCGGCGTTTAGTCCCAAAGCGCCACAAAGCATAAGCGCAATAGAAAACCTGCGCCTCAACCGCCTCAATAGACTACCAACAGACATTCTTCTTCCAATATATAATGAGCAAAAATGATTAATTGGAGTGTAAAAATTGATTGTCCTTGATGCAATTCACCTTATTTACATTCTTTCCAAATTGAGTGAGTAAAAAGTCTCTGAGCTCTTAAGGCTTTAGTGAGTGCGATCTCAAAGGCTTGAAACGTTTCACGCTGGCGAATAACCGCCACAATTTTTTGATTTAATCAAAAATCATGGTCCGGTTTTACCCCGGTGAATAAGACAAGGATGACGCTGGAAAAAACCTAGCGCAGAGCAAGCGAGACAGCATGACCCAGTCCGGCGAGAACAAGGAATTAAAAGCGGCTTTCGATGAATTTAAAGAGCTCATGGAAAAGCGCGTTGAACCAATTTTCGAGATGCCGCCCTTAGCGCCGACGGAAAATGAAGCAAAAGTCGAGCCTAAGGCTCATTTTGACACCGAGCTAAAGGTTGGCGCGCCAACGTTCAGCATTCCTCGCCAAATGTCCCCCGAGCAGGCTCAACCCGCTTCCCGGCCTGATATTTCGCTCAGAGTTGCGCCAACAAACTCGTTTTCCACAACACGCCCAATCACCGCACCTCAGTCAGCTGGCCTGAAACGCGCACAGGCGACTTGGCTTCGATCCAGTCGACTAGCGGCTCTACCGCCAGCCCAGAAATACCAGAAAGTCGTCGACGAAAATTGGCCTATCTCTCTTTCCTGATCATTGTTTCTGGATTGGGGGGCGTTGGCTGGGTTCTGTCAAAGTCCGCCCCGCCCTCGGCCGCGCCAGATCGAGTCGAGCAACCGGCACAATCGACGCCATCTATTGCGGATATCGCCCCAAATTCGGCAGAACTTGCCACTGACGCCGCCGCGCAGATCCCGTCAGCGCCCGCCCCACAAGAGCCAACAGCCGCTCTTGCGCCAAAATTGCCTGAATCACCCCCGCAATCCCCTCAGCCACAACAGCCGCAAGACTCTGCGCGTCAGGCTGTTAGCGATCCGCGCTCCGCCACTCTCCCGGCATCCCCATCGGCCCCTGCTCCATCAATTGCGCCGCCGGCACTCCAAAGCGGCGCGCCCGTTACAGAGCCGCCAGCGCCGACTAAAGCCCAGACGTCAGCAACCCAGGAAATTAGCGCCAATCCTGAGATCAAACCCCCTACACCAGCTAAACCCAAGCCAAAGATCGTCAAAGTTAAGCCTAAAATAGCGCCTCAACCTGAAACGGTTAACGCCCGCGCGCCCGCGACAGCTGCTCCAGCCGCAGGCCCGGACACGCCGCCCAGCCCTCCGCCCAGTCCTCAAAACGACGGCGCTTTTGGCTCTGTTAAACGTACGGTGAATTCTATCACCGATATTGGTCGGGGTGCATTAGGCGGCAATTAATCTCTTGATTAATCTCTCGCTGCAGCCGAACTGTCGGCGCCTAGAGAGCAACGCTTTAATATTTACAGCCCCCTAATCGGGAAGGTGCGTTCAATGGCCAAGCCAACTCAAGCAGATGCAGAAGCAGCAGTTCGACTGCTTATAGAATGGGCCGGGGAGGATCCTAATCGTGAAGGCCTTCGCGATACGCCGGCGCGCGTTGCGCGTTCTTATCACGAATTATTTAGCGGCTATGCCGTTGATCCGCGCGATTACCTCAAACGCACCTTTGAAGAAGTTGGCGGGTATGACGAACTCGTTGTTTTAAAAAATATACGTGTCGTCAGTTTTTGTGAACATCATATGCTTCCAGTTATTGGACGGGCGCATGTTGGCTACTTACCAAGCAATCGCGTTGTTGGTATCTCGAAACTCGCCCGCGTCGTTCATGGCTTTGCGCGACGGCTACAGATTCAAGAAAAACTAACGGCTGAAATCGCGACAGCCATTCAAGATATACTTGAGCCCCAAGGGGTTGGCGTCGTCATTGAAGCAGAACACAATTGCATGACATTACGCGGCGTAAATACGCCAGGAACCTCGCTTACAACAAGCAAACTGCTTGGCGTCATCCGCGACGATCCCCGCACGAGAGAAGAGTTTCTCGGGTTGACGCGCTGTATATAGGTATAAATCTAGCGAAATAACCAGGCGGCTAAAATCAGCAAAAAAACTGCGCCAAACATCAATCTATAATCAGAATTTCGCCTTGTTTGCGCAAGATCCCTGAGCGCATCAGGCGAGAGATCAAATCCATGCTGAGAAATACGCGTTAACGAAACTTCAGCTGCAGTTAATGTTTTAGGTAAATGTGAAGCAAGACGCGCTAAATCAGCAAATGTTTTGCTCGCATCTTCAAGCTTAGCCCTTGGCCCCAGATTTTCCTCTATCCAGCTTCTCACAACTGGATCACATGTTTTCCAAACATCAAGCTGAGGATCAAACGCCCGCGCAACGCCCTCTGCGACAACCATTGTTCTTTGTAAAAGCACTAATTCTGTGCGCGTTCGCATGTCAAATAAAGATGTCACTTCAAACAACAATGTAAGCACGCGCGCCATCGAAATATCAGTTGCATTGATCGTATGCATTGGCTCGCCAATGGCCCGCAAAGCCTGTGAGAATTCTTCAACTGAATGCGTCATAGGCACATAGCCCGCTTCAAAATGTACTTCTGCCACGCGGCGATAATTACGCGTAATTAATCCATACAGAATTTCTGCAAGAAAACGCCGCTCCTTTAGTCCCAAACGGCCCATAATGCCAAAATCTATCGCTACAAGACGTCCTGAGGCGTCAATAAAAAGATTGCCTTGATGCATGTCGGCGTGAAAGAAACCATCCCGCATCGCGTGGCGCAAAAATGATTGCAAGACCGTTCGGCCAACTGTTTTAAAATCATGGCCAGCGGCCCTAACGCGTTTAGGATCCGAAAGAGGGACGCCCACTATCCACTCAAGCGTAAGAACGTCACGCGCTGTGCGATCCCAATCTACATAGGGCGCGCGCATTTCAGGATCCTCAGCGATATTTTCTGAAAATTCACTGGCCGCCGCGGCCTCAAGACGAAAATCCGTTTCAAGCTTGACACTGCGTGCGAGCGTATCAACAACTTCAATTAACCGTAATCGACGCGCCTCAGAAGACCACCGTTCCGCAATCCGCGCAACGAGATGCATATCACGTAAATTACGGGAAAACTGGGACTGAATTCCTGGCCGCAAAACCTTAACGGCAACATCTCGAATAACGCCCTGATCAAGCACTGTTGCACGATGCACTTGCGCAACAGAAGCGGCGGCGACAGGCTGACCAAAATCTACAAAAAGATTATCGATCTTTTTGCCTAAAGATTTTTCAACAATAGCGATCGCCGCTTCCTGACCGAAAGGGGCCATGCGATCTTGTAATTGCGACAGGGCGTCGGCAATTTCTCCGCCGACGATATCAGGCCGAGTAGCAAGGAATTGACCTAGTTTGACATAGGAAGGTCCAATTTGCGTCAAGGCGCGCACCAAGGCCAATCCATCATCGGCGCGCTGCTTTCGCGCAATCAGATTAGCCAACCGAAGAGGTAGCGCCGCAACGGGCGGAGCCAACTGCGGATCAATTGAAACAAAGACGCCTTCTCGCGCTAAAATATAGCCCGCGCGCGCTAATCTAAGCAGAGAGCCAATGCCAAAAAACGCCAAAAGTCGTCGTCCTAAAGATTAGTATTTCCAGCCGGAATGAATTGCGACCACACCGCCCGTCAACCGTTCAAAACCGGTGCGACGAAAACCCGCTTCTCGGATCATGCGCTCAAATTCTGGCGCGTCAGGAAATTTGCGGATCGATTCAACTAAATAGCGGTAGGGTTCCGCGTCTCCTGCAACCAAGCGCCCTACAGCCGGGATTACACTAAATGAATATGCCTCATAGATCTTATCGAGACCCGGAGCCGTCACGTGAGAGAACTCCAAACACAAAAAACGCCCGCCAGGCTTTAAAACACGATGCGCCTCTTTCAAGGCGACATCAATGCGCGGCACATTACGGATGCCAAAAGCAATCGTATAGGCGTCAAAATGCTGGTCTGGAAACGGCAATGACTCGGCGTTTGCTTGCGTAAATTCTACCTTGTTTGCAAGTCCCCGCTCACGGGCGCGATCCCGACCGACTTCAAGCATATCGCCGTTAATATCGAGAACGATCACCTCAGCATCGGCAGACGCTTGCTTTGCGATCCGGAAGGCCACGTCGCCTGTGCCGCCTGCAACATCAAGATGTCGAAATCCGCTCTGACGACGGGCGTTAACCTTGCTAACTAAGATATCCTTCCAAAGTCGGTGTAATCCAGCCGACATGAGGTCATTCATCACATCGTAGCGCTGCGCCACCTTATGAAAAACATCGTCGACAAGATGTTGTTTTTGCGACAGCGGCACCTCGGAATAGCCGAAATGGGTTGAACCGTCTTGCTTGGAAAAACTATCGGTCATTTGTTGCCTGTAGTAGGAGAAAGACCAAAGGGGTATAACCTCTCAGGGCACAGAAGGCTATGGGCGGAAACTCACTATCATGCCGGAACTTCCAGAGGTAGAAACTGTCCGACGTGGCCTAGCGCCAGCCATGATCAACCGCCGCATCGCCCAGGTAGAGTTAAGACGCAAGGATTTGCGCTTCCCCTTTCCACTACACTTTACGCGCAACCTTATCGGTCGAGAAATCTTAACTTTGCGGCGGCGCGCTAAATATTTG
>OMIO01000162.1 GCA_900299115.1 Methylocystaceae bacterium
ATATAGAAATTAAGTGATTATGGGTGAATATATGGTTCAGGATAGAACATGGTTAGAGGTTTGGGAGTCTGACAAGGCTTCGCTTTCCCTTGATCCATCGTCCTCTGATCATGCGATTTTGCGCGAATTTTTAGCTGTTGCAGAAGTAGATCTTAATAAGATTCTTAAAACGATTGGAGTGCCAACAGACGATCGTGACGTACATGATAATGCCTATAGGAGCATGCATTTCATCCTTGGATTTGCAAGAATTATGGGACTTATGAAAGCGGCGCATGTGCTTGCGCCTGCCGATTATCTACTAGACTTAGGGCGTAAGGATGGTAATTTCACGCGCAATTCTATGGACTATGTTATTAAACTCTCGATCAATACTGGGTTAAAAATATTCCATGAAATTTCACAGTCGGAAATCTGCAATCTTGATACATCAGAGATTATTGAGGAATGCGCGCGCTATATTAAACCTTTAATCGAAATGGACGTTATTGCTGCCAATGAGCGTCAAAATATTGTTTATGACCCCGCGCCTATCGACCAAAAAAATAATATTGTTCAAACGAAGGTTGGTCGATTAACTCCAGAAGTAACAGAGTCCGTAAAGGATAAAAGCGCAAGTAAAAAAATAGAGGACTTTGAAGAGGAACTTATCTTTAGTGAAGAACAATTTCCGCTTGTAGGCGATTTTTGCTCAGAGGTTAGAGAAAATCTTGAGCGTATTGATACGCGATTGATAGATTTAGAAGAATCTGGCGAAGATCTAGAAATTGTCAACGACCTTTTCCGTTCTATTCATACTGTTAAGGGAAATGCGCGATTACTCGCTATTCGTAAAATAGAGATGTTAGCGCACGAAATGGAGTCACTCCTTGGAGATGTGCGAAACAACGAACGAAAAGTTGATGCAACAATAATCGACGTATTAATGGCGGGTAATAAAGCGCTTACTCAGATGACAGATCAGGTCTCTGAGCATAAGTCTCTCGCCACACCCATCGCAAAATTAATTCTTTCGATACAGAGCCTACGGCAGGGTGGATCTCAGCCCGTCATAATGGATAAATATCAAGAGATAAAAATTCAAAAGAAGGAAAAAGACGCTGCGGATGCGCAAAATAATTCCCCGGCTTTTGTGGGCGCAGAAGAAACATTAAGAGTGCCAACATCAAAACTAGACGACGTTTTAAATACCGCTTCTGAGGTCTTTGTAACGAGAATTCGTCTGCAATCAGATATTTCTGCGTTAACTGAAGCAGTTGGAGAATTACAAAGTCTTTTACATTCAGGTCGTTTTGCTGAGATTACAGAAGGCTCAGAGCGCTTGCAGATTGCAGTAGCGCGCTTAGAGAAAGATTTGTCACAAACAACGCAAGCTAAGGAGCTAAATGATCCGCAATCCCACTTGCGCTATAGATTAAAAGAAATTCAAGAAGCCATATTGCAATCGACGGGTGAGTCAATCTCGCCAGCTGAACTCAAGCTTATGGTTCAGAAAGTTGATCTTCTGCGCAAACAGTTGCGAAAAGACGTTGTCAGCTTAGAGGGTTTAAGTAGTCGCTTACAAAGTGGCGCAATGAACTTTCGCATGGTACCTGTCTCGCAACTCTTTAGTCGTTTTCCGCCTCTCGTGCGGGATATGGCGCGTCAAGTCGGCAAGCGCGTCAAGCTTTTGGTTGAGGGAAATTCGACTGAACTTGATAAGGTATTAATTGGTCAATTAGTCGATCCATTAATTCATATCATGCGCAATGCTTTAGATCATGGGCTTGAAAGGCCAGAAGAGCGTGTGGCGCTTGGTAAGCCGGAAATAGGCTTGATACGTCTTGCTGCTTATTATGAGGGCTCATATGTCGTCATCGAAATTGCTGATGATGGTCGCGGCGTTAATACAGAAAAGGTAATCTCAAGGGCCATTGAAAGCGGATTAATTACATCTGATCGCGCTGCCTATATGACACCAAATGAAATAATGGCCTTAATTTTTGAGCCAGGATTTTCAACGGCAAGCGTGGTTTCTGAGCTATCTGGACGCGGCGTTGGCATGGATGTTGTCAAAACGGCTGTGCAGCAAATGCAAGGATCGCTCTCTGTTGATAGCAATTTAGGCCAGGGAACCCTCATTCGTATCAAGATGCCGCTTACCCTTGCTGTTGTTGGCATTGTCCTTGTGGAGGAGCATGGCTATCAATTCGCGATACCTGTTTTAAATGTCGTAGAGGTTCTTTCCGTTCCACGTTCAGAGTTCCGATCGGTCAGTGGTGCGATGGTGATGAATTTCAGAGGAAAGACCCTGCCTATTTCTGCATTATCTGCAATTATGGGCTTTCCCTCTAGCGCTTTCTTTGAAGAAGAAATCTCTGTTGTCGTTATCAGCGATGGAGAAAGAGAAATTGGACTAATGGTAGATAAATCAATGGGTCGGCATGATGTTCTTATTAAACAATTTGGCCGTTTAGTTAGTAAGCTGCCATTTTTAATGGGATGCACGATTCTAAGCGATAGTCGTCTTGTTTCTGTGCTTAATGTTTGGGAACTCATTCGCAATGGCGCGCGGAGCATTGCAAAACCAAGCGAGATTGATCAATCAGATCGCTTTATGAGTCGTCGTAAATATACAATTCTTGTCGTTGATGATTCGGCAATTCAGCGTAATCGTATTGCTGCAGCTCTCATGCGCGCAGGTTATCGCGCTACTACAGCTGAAGATGGGTTTGATGCGCTGAGTAAGGTGCGCGCCAGACGCTTCGCCGCATGCTGCGTCGATGTCTTTATGCCTCTTATTGATGGACTAGAATTTGTTGAAAGACTTAAAGACTCTCCCGAGACACAAGATATCCCCGTCTATATGATGTCCGGGCGTTCTGTGGATCAACATTACGACCGTCAGCGTCTTGATCGACTGGGCGTGTTGGATTTCTTCCATAAGCCTTTTGATATTGAAATTCTGATCAAATCGCTAGATGGCATTTTACTAGAAGAATTAGAAACTATAATAGAGCCTCCTAAGACGGAAGAGATTTATCTTACAGAAGGCAGTCTATCGTGATTGCGGCCCCTGACAATAATTCATTAAAGCAGAGCTCGGCCCAGAACTCTGAACGTCCAATAATTTTTCATGTCGAGAATGAATTATACCGACGATTTCTAGAAACACATCTGAAAAATCAAGGCCGGGGGTTTCAGTTTATTGACCGTCCAGCGCTCGCCGAAGCAATTAGTCAGATGTCGGAA
>OMIO01000163.1 GCA_900299115.1 Methylocystaceae bacterium
TTAGATAATCTTGCCGCCTGCGGCGCCTTTGATGAATTATTGGCAAATAGAGCATGTGTTTTTGCCTCAATTGAAACACTGCTCGCCGCAGCAAATCGCCATACAGATGATCGAAAAGCAGGTCAAAACGCTTTATTTGGCGAAGATGAAACCGATACCTTAGCGCTGCCAAAGGTTTCCCCTTGGTCGATTGCTGAGACTCTAAGACGCGAATATGAAGCGGCGGGTTTTTTCTTTCAGGACACCCTTTAAACGCCTATGAATCTTTGATGACAAAACTCCGCGTTACGCGTTGGAGTAAATTTGTTTCTGATGTCAAAAAAGGGGCAACGGCGGGGAGACTCGCGGCAGTCGTATTAGATCGAGCGGAAAGACGTACAAAGTCCGGCTCTAAAATGGGCATTGTCCAACTTTCGGATGTGAGTGGTCAGTATGAAGCGATCCTATTTCAGGAGGGACTAAATCAATTCAGAGACAAGCTTGAAAAAGGCGCAGCGGTATTATTAACGCTTTCAGCCTCAATAGATGGCGAAGATGTTCGTGCGCGCATTGTTTCTGTTGAGTCACTAGAAATTGCAGCCGCACGCGCTCAAAAAGGGATCCGGATTGTTTTAAATAATGCGTCGCCAATAGTGGATATAAAAAACAAGCTAACTAAAAAAGGAGAAGGAGAAGTCTCAATCCTCTTTAAGCGTGAAAGCGCGCCAGAGGAAATAGAGATCCGACTTCCGGGCGGATATTCAGTCAACCCCGAAACCGCGCATGCGCTACGCGCTGTGCCCGGCGTGTTAGAAGTTGAATATCTTTAAAAAAGACCAATTTTTAAGCTGTGGGCCAGCAATGGGCGTCAAATGCATCTTTTATCAAAGTGAGTAAGGTTTTAAGAGTGACAGACGACATAACTTATAAAAATCACTCTCATGAAGACAGACAGCGTCATCCCGAGAAAGCCTTTCGTCCGGATCATGACCCCATACCTAAACCAGACTGGCTTCGCGTAAAGGCTCCAGGCAATCAGAGCTGGAACCAAACGCATGCTTTACTTAATCAGTATAAGATTACCACAGTCTGTCAGGAGGCCGCGTGCCCCAATATTGGAGAATGCTGGCAAAAGAAACATGCGACTTTTCTAATTCTAGGAGATATTTGTACGCGCGCCTGCGCATTTTGTAATGTGGCAACCGGTCGACCTAAACCGTTAGACAAAAATGAACCAGAACGTGTTGCAAGTGCGACGAAGGCTCTCAACCTGACTCACGTCGTTATCACATCTGTTGATCGAGATGATCTTACAGACGGCGGAGCGGCGCATTTTGTAGCGACCATAAAAGCGATCAGATCCCAATGCCCTCAAACAACAATAGAAATTCTTACGCCAGATTTTTTAAAAAAATCTGGAGCCTTAGAACAGCTCATTGAGGCGAAACCTGATGTTTTTAACCATAACATAGAAACTGTTCCTTCGCTTTATCCGACCGTTCGACCTGGCGCACGTTACTTTCATTCAATTCGTTTGTTGCAACGCGTGAAAGAGCTTGCGCCTAGACTGGTTACTAAATCTGGACTTATGCTTGGTCTTGGCGAAAATCGGAATGAAATTTTGCAGGTTATGGATGATTTACGATGTGCGAATGTTGATTTCTTGACTTTAGGTCAGTATTTAGCTCCCAGTCGCAAACACCACCCAGTGTCTCGCTATCTTCCGCCAGAAGAATTTATTGCGTTAAAAGAACTCGCTGAAACACGAGGATTCAAATTGGTGGCGGCTTCTCCATTGACGCGATCCTCCTATCATGCCTCCGAGGATTTTGATAAATTGAAGCAGGATAGACACAATCATTTAATGCAATAATCTTAAAAAATCCATGTAAATTCATTGGGATTTCATTATCCATACTCTCAACGCAAATGCAAAATTAAAAAAAATATGAAAAGATATCATACAAAAAAAATAGTGCCCCATAGCTCATCCGATATGTTTCATTTGGTGAGCGATGTCGAAAATTATCCCAGTTTTGTTCCACTATGTGAAAAGATGCGGGTAAAAAGTCGACAGACAACCGCGCCTGGCGTGGTTACGATTGTAGCCGAGATGACTGTTGGCTTTAAGGCGGTTTGTGAGCGCTATTCTAGCAAAGTAGTCTGTGATGCAAATAATTATGAAATAAATGTCTCGGCGATCGACGGCCCATTTCGACACCTCAAGACATGCTGGCGATTTACACAAACAAAAGACGAGGACTTTGCCTTGAGACGCTGTCTTGTCGACTTTACCATTGAATATGAGTTTAAAAGCCTAGCGCTGGGTCTGATTATGGGGGCAATGTTTGACAAGGCGGTGCATAATTATACAGAAGCCTTTGCTAAACGCGCAGATGTAATCTTTAAGTCAAAATCTTAACCTGTAAGTAACAAATATAATAAGTCTAAAGCTTGTATTGTTGCGTCAAGTCGGATTATTTCACGAGAGTCTCTCTCAAATCTTTTTTCTAAAAATTTAACTGGCTCATTACGTTTGACATAACCAAAAAAAACAAGACCGACCGGTTTTTCAATTGTGCCGCCACCAGGACCAGCAATACCCGTGATCGACACGGCGCAATCAACTTTAGAATTTTTCAAAACGCCCAGCGCCATTTCACAAGCGGTTTGCGCACTGACAGCGCCATATTTTACTAAAGTTTCATCCGATACGCCGAGCATTTCCATCTTTGACTGATTGGAATAGGTAATAAAGCCTCTATCAAAGACAGATGACGCGCCAGGGACCTCAGTTAGGATCGCAGAAACCATTCCCCCCGTACAAGACTCGGCTGTGGCTAGGGTGACATTCATCTTTTGGGCGCGCGCAATAATTTCCTGCGCTTTGTTATGAAGCAATGATTTCACTATCTGCCCCTAAAAAATCCAATCCCATTTTAATCCTGCACAGGGCGTCCGCGAAGATTTTTTACAGCGCCCCTTAACTTTTTTCCCTCTAAACGACGCAATTTTGCGCCATATGTTGGTTTTGTTTTGATGCGAGGCGGGGAAGGGGGTTCCGCAGCTTTGACAATAAGGCTTTTAAGACGCTCAAGCGCATCCTCTCGATTGCGTTGTTGCGTGCGAAAACGCTGCGCCTCAATTAAGATTATTCCTTCTTTCGTAGCTTTGCGACCAGCAATTCTTAATAATTTTTGACTTATTTCTAATGACAAACTCTGACACTCTTGAGCATTAAACCTCAAACGCACGCATGTTTCTACTTTTTGCACATTTTGTCCGCCTGGACCTGAGGATCTCAGAAATTCGTATGAAATATCAGCTTCATCGATAAAAATATTTCTAATAATATGGATCATTAAATCACCAATGATCCATATTTAATAATGCGTATTTCATTGCGAGGGTAGACGGATTGTCGCCATCGCCAAGGCCGCGATCCCCTCTTTGCGCCCTGTAAATCCAAGACCTTCTGTCGTTGTCGCCTTAATCGCGACGCGATCAACGTCAAGCGCCATCAGGGCGGCTAGGGTGTGTCGAATGCGATCTCGATGCGGACCAATTTTAGGCGCTTCACAGATGATAGTTGCATCGATATGCGCGATTATACCGCCTCTTTCTCTAACGCGCTGACATGCATGGCTGAGAAATATTTTTGACTCTGCGCCTTTCCAGCGAGCATCGCTTGGGGGAAAATGCGCGCCAATATCACCCTCTGCAATGGCGCCCAATATGGCGTCCGTTATTGCATGCATCAGCACATCAGCGTCTGAGTGGCCGGCAAGCTTGAAGGAGTGAGGGATTTCAACGCCGCCCAGCCATACTCGATCGCCAGGCTCAAATGCATGCACGTCATAGCCCTGTCCGGTGCGAATATCTGGTAAATCGGCGTAAGTCTGACGGTTGATGATTTCCATGGCGCGTTCAAAATCCTCTGGTGTTGTGAGTTTGAAATTTTTGATGTCCCCCAAGAAGAGATGAACGCCGTGGCCTGCAAATTCTGCAATCATTGCGTCATCCGTATATTCACGATGATTATCCGCCGCTTTGCGGTGCGCGTCTAAAATGACCGGAAATTGAAAGGCTTGGGGTGTTTGCACTGCGCGCAAAAATTGCCGCTCAGGAGTGGCGACAACCATGAGCTCACTATTCACCTGTTTGACTGTATCAGTTAACACAACGCCAGGAGCGGATGCGCCATAGGTTTGCGCAGCTTTAATCGCGCGCTCGACGATGTCGCTATCCACAAAAGGGCGGGCGGCGTCGTGAATAAGCACGATCTCTGGCGGCGTTAGCTTCGCCAAGGCCTCCAATCCAAGCCTTACGCTTTCCTGCCGCGTTGCGCCGCCAAATACGGGAGCTTGCATCCTTAAGAGCGCTTGGGGCTCTAAGTTTGTTAAACAATCATTATAAAGATCTTTGTCATCAGGATGGATGACAACCTGAATCGCCGCCTCCGGAGCGCTGGCGTGTAATGCTGAAAGCGTATGCGAGAGGACGGCGCGACTGCCCAAGGATCGATATTGTTTGGGTAGGCCCTCACCAGCGCGAGAACCTCGTCCCGCGGCAACGACCAAATAAGTAATCCTATTTTCTGCTCTTAGCATCAGCGCATTATCATTCATTCTGGCTCTGTGTCGCTTTTCTCCAGACACGTCAAATTCTAGAGGCATTTTGTCCCATTGCCATAGAAAGAGGCATTGCTTATAAGACGAGCAAGATGCTGAATGCCCAGAAATTAGGCGATCCTGTTTGCCTTGGACAAATTAAGGTTGGCGAGGTTTCCCTCAAGGGCCGAGCTCTGCTTGCGCCTATGGCAGGCGTTACAGACCTCATTATGCGGGCTCTCGCTGAGCGCCATGGAGCTAGCGCTACTGTTAGCGAGATGATTACTGGTAGCGGCGTCATTCGGGGCGATAGGGAGACGAGCAATCGGATTCAATCAGATTGTCGGCAGCCCCGCTTAGCGCCTCGCGCTATTCAAATTGCCGCCAGAGATGTGCGCGACATTGAAATAGCCTCCCAACATGCGGAGGAACGCGGAGCCGATTGGATCGACATAAATATGGGCTGCCCTTGCAAACGCGTTACTGGGGGAATGGCCGGAGCCGCCCTCATGCGCGATTTAGAGCAAGCAACTGCTTTGATTGTTTCAGCGCGACGGGCTGTCAAAATTCCAATCACACTAAAAATGCGCCTAGGATGGGACGCAAATTCCATCAACGCGCCTGAATTAGCGCGGCGCGCAGAAGGCGAGGGCGTGTCGCTGATTACGGTTCACGGTCGCACACGCCAGCAATTTTACACAGGTCGCGCGGATTGGCAGGCCATTAAACATGTTAAATCTGCCGTGCGCATTCCCGTCGTCGCTAATGGCGATTGCGCGTCAATTGATGATGCCCGCACAATGTTAACCGCATCAGGAGCCGATGCGATTATGATTGGTCGCGCGGCGATTGGTCGTCCCTGGCTGGTTGGCGACATTGCGCATTTTTTATCAACAGGCGCGCAAAGAGAGAAGCTATCAATTCAATCGCGCGGCCTTATGGCTAAAGAACATCTTCAGGGACTTATTACGATAATGGGCGAGGCGGGTTTACGTCACGCTCGCAAACATCTCGCCGCCTATGTTGATCATAGTTTTGATGCGAGGAATGAAGTAATTTACAAATTAAAACAGCAACTTTTAACTACGGCGTCGGTAAACCAAGCCTATGATTTAATTGATGAGATTTTTTTAAGCGATTACGCTGAGGCTGCAGCATGACTGTTAAATCACCCACAACTGAAGCTAATAAAAAAAATAAAAATATCGACCTATCGCAAAATCACTTAATGGCGGGCATTTTTGAGTCTCTTCCAACCGCCTTAATCACCGTTACTCTTGAGGGATATATTGCGGAAGCAAATGCAGCGGCAGAGGCTTTTTTTGAATTGGGCCGTCAATTGTTAATCGGTCAAAAAATTGATCGCTTACTGCCCTTTGGCTCCCCACTTATTACATTGATTGAACAAGTGCATGAGCGTGGTGCGCCAATCAATGAATATAAAATTGAAATTGGCAGGCCTGGTCAAGATCTCGATCGTCGCGTGGATGTTCATTGCGCGCCGCTGCCGGACTTAGATGGCCGGGTTATCGTAATGCTTCAGGAAAGAACTATTGCAGATAAAATTGATCGACAGCTCAATCACAGAAATGCAGTGCGTTCAGTTTCTGGCATGGCGTCCATGCTGGCTCATGAAATAAAAAATCCGCTTTCAGGCATACGCGGCGCCGCACAATTATTAGAAACAAGCCTCAGCGACTCTGATCGCGCTTTAACGCGCCTAATTTGCGAGGAAACGGACCGCATTGTTCGTCTGGTCGATCGTATGGAGGTTTTCTCAGATGCGCGGCCGTTAAAAAGAGAACAAGTCAATATTCATTCTGTTCTCGATCACGTCAAACAAATCGCTCAAAGCGGATTTGCGCGCAATTTACGTTTTGTTGAGGACTATGATCCGTCCTTGCCGCCCTTATTTGCAAATCGCGATCTCCTTATTCAGGCGTTCCTCAATCTCGTTAAAAATGCCGCAGAATCCATAGGCGACGCTGTCGATGGCGAGATTACGTTAAAAACAGCCTTTCGCCCTGGCGTGAGCTTTAGAACTTTTGGCGAGAAAAACCCCGTCGGCCTGCCTTTGGAATTAAGCGTAAAGGATAATGGGCCAGGCATCCCTCAAGATATAGCAGGCAATCTTTTTGAACCGTTCATCACAACAAAGGCTTCCGGAAGTGGCCTAGGTCTTGCACTGGTGGCCAAGATTATCAACGACCATGGCGGGGTCATTGAATGCGACTCAGTAATGCGCAGAACGGTATTTAGAATCTTAATGCCCATGTATCGCCCGGAGCCGGTTAGGCCCGTCCTTTCATCATCCAAGAAGAATAGCTGATCACTCTTTTTGAGCCTGGGAGTTCCTATTTATGAATCGTGGCGAAATACTTGTTGCCGATGACGACGCAGCTATCCGCACCGTTGTCGCCCAGGCACTCTCGCGCGCAGGCTATGAAGTACGCACCACAGGAACAGCCGCGACTCTCTGGCGCTGGGTACAAGCCGGGGAAGGGGATTTAGTCGTTACAGATGTCGTCATGCCTGACGAAAACGCCTTTGAATTACTGCCAAGAATAAAGAAACTCCGGCCTGAATTACCCATTATTGTGATGAGCGCGCAAAATACCTTCATGACGGCAATTCGCGCCTCAGAACGCGGCGCTTACGACTATTTGCCAAAACCCTTCGATTTAAAAGAATTCGTCAGCATTGTTGGGCGCGCGATGGCGGAGCCGCGCAAAGCCGCAAAGAATGACGAACAAGACGAACTCGAGGGGATGCCGCTTGTTGGCCGCTCGCCAGCGATGCAGGAAATCTACCGCTCGCTTGCGCGCTTAATGCAGACCGACCTCACCGTCATGATTAACGGCGAGTCGGGCACGGGTAAGGAGCTCGTTGCCCGAGCGCTTCATGATTATGGAAAACGTAAAAAAGGCCCCTTCGTCGCTGTAAATATGGCGGCGATACCACGCGATTTGATCGAAAGTGAACTTTTTGGCCATGAGAAGGGATCTTTTACAGGCGCAAGCCAACGGTCAGCTGGGCGCTTTGAACAAGCTGAAGGCGGCACGCTTTTCCTGGATGAAATCGGCGACATGCCCATGGAAGCTCAAACAAGGCTTTTGCGTGTGTTGCAACAAGGCGAATATACAACTGTCGGCGGCCGTACGCCGATCAAAACCAATGTGCGGATTATAGCCGCGACGAATAAAGATTTGCGGATTTTAATTCAGCAAGGATTGTTTCGCGAGGATCTCTACTTCCGTCTCAATGTCGTTCCCTTGAGACTACCGCCCCTTCGCGAACGCACTGAAGATATTCCAGATCTGGTCAATTACTTCTTTAAAGCTGTCGTAAATGAGGGCTTACCGCAAAAATATATAGATCAGGCCGCTCTCGAGCGAATGAAAAAATATCGCTGGCCTGGCAATATTCGCGAATTAGAAAATCTTATCCGTCGCTTAGCCGCGCTCTATCCGCAGGAAATGATCTCGGATTCTTTGGTTGAAACAGAACTCAACCAAGACGTTCATCCCCCGACGATAGATGCAGGCGGGCTACCGACTGGCGTTAGTTTTAATGATGGCGATACCGGACAAACCTTGTCCACGTCAGTCGAACGGCACCTCGCTAAGCTGTTTCGGGATTACGGTGAGCAATTGCCGCCGCCCGGACTCTATCATCGAATATTAAAAGAAATCGAAATACCGCTTATCACGGCGGCATTGGCCGCAACCCGCGGCAATCAAATTAAAGCTGCTGAATTACTTGGCCTTAACCGCAATACTCTGCGAAAAAAAGTTAATGATTTAGATATCCGCTTAATGCGCTTGCCCCGTTAATAAACACGCCCCTTGAGGGCGGCCCGTTAGCTGGTCAGAGGATCGACAATTGCCACCCCCTCCGGCTCAGCCTATAGACAATTCATGGCATTAACCGAGAATGCATCGGCTCAGGAACCGAGCGCGGCGGCTGCACGCGCCTGGATCGGCCCGCTTATAGCGGTCGGCGCAGCTGCTTGCGCCCTAGCGACATTCTTACTCGTCTCAAAATTTGGAAAAACATCGCCCACCGATGGGCGGATGATTGCGCTATTCGTCGGCAACGGCGCTTTGGTCACCATTCTACTCGTCATGGTGATCATTAAAGCCTTTCGGCTCTATCGGGTGTGGCGACAAGGAGAGTCCGCCGCGCGCCTTCATGTGCGCATTGTCGGCATCTTTGCTGTCATCACTCTTGTGCCGGCCGTTCTATTGGCCATCGCGGGGTCTATGACTCTTGAGCGCGCGCTGAATCCGACTTTTATGTCAAGCGTGGGATTATTTGTTCATAATACCGCAAAGGCCGCAGAGGCGTTTCAATCCAGCCAATGCCAAGCGCTTCTTCAAGAGGCTCAATTAACCGCCTCAGATCTTGATCGCGCCCGAATGCTTTTTACCTCTGATCGAACCTATTTCCATCAAGTCTTTGCCACGCGCGCCTATTTCCTAGGTTTTTCCGTCGCGGCTTTAGTCAAGTCTAATGGCGAAATTGTTGATCGGGTTGATGTTGCTGAAAACGCCTCTGCAATTGTTATTGCCCCGCCTAAGTCTGAATTTGATAATGCGAGAACCGGCGAACCACTATGCTTAATGATAGATGATGGAAAAAGCTTTGTGGCTCTGCGCTCTCTTAGCGCCTTTACGGATACATTTCTCTATGTAACCCGCCCAATTGATCCATTTGCAATAGAATTTCCAAAAGAAACGCAAAATCTTATTAATAAATACGAAGCTTTTGATGCATTTCGTTCAGCTGTACAGCGTGCGTTTGTTCTGATGTATGCATTGCTCACAACGATTATGTTACTCTCATCAATCTGGTTTGGATTAGATTTTGCTGACAGATTAATGTCGCCCATACGCACGCTCATCGCAGCGACAGATGAAGTTTCGGCCGGTAATTTTGACGTCCAGGTTAATGTCGATCGTTCTCACGGCGAATTGGCGCGACTGGGAGATGTGTTTAACAAAATGACGGCGGAATTAGATTCGCGTCAGAGCCGTTTGATAGAAGCTAATCGGATTAATGATGAACGCCGCGAATTCACCGAAGCTGTTCTAGCAGGCGTGCCTGCTGCTGTTATTGGCGTTGACTCAGACAATCGCGTGACTGTGATTAATCGCTCTGCTGAAGAATTGTCTTTGACGGAGGCGCAAGGGCAGGCGACAGTCGGCGCGGCTATTTCCGAGGCAATCCCTGAGATTGAGCAAATTATACTTGATGCCGCTGAGGTTTTCCCGCGGTCCGTTCAAAGCCAAATTACCCTCAAACGCGGCCTATCTGAACACACCTTTAATATACGCGTCACATCAGCCCATGCTGAGGGCAATCAGAAAAATTTCGTTGTGACGCTGGATGATATTACGGATTTAATCACTGCGCAGCGTACTTCTGCTTGGGCGGATGTCGCCCGCCGCATCGCCCATGAGATCAAAAACCCTCTGACGCCAATCCAACTTTCCGCTGAACGGCTTAAACGTAAATATGGTCGGTTAATTACTCAAGATCGAGATATTTTTGATCAATGCACCGACACCATCGTGCGTCAGGTTGATGATATTAAACGCATGGTTGATGAATTCTCTTCCTTCGCGCGCATGCCAAAAGCAAAGCCCGAACGCGATGATCTCAATGCCTGCATACGCCAAGTGATCTTTTTAATGCGTGTTGGCAATGCCGATATCGATATTATAGAAACGCTCCCAACGACGCCGAGCTTTGCGCAATTTGACCGCCGGCTTTTCTCACAAGCGCTGACCAATTTAATTAAAAACGCCATTGAAGGGATCGCCGCCCGAGAAGAGGGCAGCAATGAAGAAGCGGGACGCGTTGAAGTTAAAGTTGCGCTTCATGAAGATTGGGCGGAAGTCGATATCATTGACAATGGCAAAGGTTTTCCGGCTATGAACCGGCAACGTTTGCTTGAACCTTATATGACAACTAGATCTGAAGGCACTGGCCTAGGCTTGCCAATTGTCGCTAAAATCATCGAAGATCACGGCGGACGACTGGAATTACTCGACGCGCCAAGCGGGAAGGGCGCTTGTGTGAGGATAATCCTCCCACTGGCTCCACAAGAGGGTAAAACTGATGTGTCGCAGGAAGCTGCAGTCATAGATAATGAGAAGATGATCAAAAGGGGCGAGGCGTAATGGCGAGCGATATTCTCATTGTCGACGATGAGGCGGACATTCGGGAGTTAGTCGCGGGTATCCTGAGCGATGAAGGTCATGGAACGCGTACGGCCAAGGACGCCGACGAAGCGCTGGCAGCGATTGCGGCAAGGCGGCCACATCTTGTTTTTCTAGATATCTGGCTTCAAGGATCGCGCCTTGACGGTCTCCAGGTGCTCGAAGAGATCCAGCAACAACATAAAGGCTTACCTGTTGTCATGATTTCTGGACATGGCAACATCGAAACCGCCGTGAGCGCAATTAAAATTGGCGCTTATGATTTCATTGAGAAACCATTTAAGTCCGATCGTTTGGTTCTGGTCGCCGAACGCGCGCTAGAGGCTTATCAGCTCCGCCGCGAAATCTCAGCCTTAAGACAAAGAGCTGGCGCATTCGATCAAATTGTCGGCTCTTCTCCTCCCGCGCATCAACTCCAGCAGCTTGTGGCGCGTGTCGCTCCAGTAAACTCACGTGTCATGATTACCGGCGCCCCGGGCACGGGCAAGGAACTGGCGGCTCGGTGTATCCATGAAGCCTCCTCCCGCGCCGCTGGCGCGTTTGTTGTGATCAATTCCGCGACGATTACGCCGGAAAATATGGAGGTTGAACTTTTTGGCCGGGAAGGCTCGGGCGCTGATCGCAAAGTCGGCGCTTTAGAACAAGCGCATGGCGGAACCTTATTTCTTGATGAAATCTCCGACATGCCCATGGACACTCAGGCCAAGATTTTAAGGGTATTGGTGGATCAGTCCTTCCAGCGCGTGGGCGGCACAACGAAAGTTCAGGTCGATGTTCGCGTGATTTCCTCCTCAGCCCGCGACCTCGCCTTCGCCATAGAGGACGGGACGCTGAGGGAAGATCTATTCCATCGGCTTGCGGTCGTGCCAATCCGCGTGCCTTCTTTGGCCGAGCGGCGAGAGGATATTCCCGCCTTAATCGAATATTTTATGGATAATATGTCAGCCGCCTCAGGCATGCCGCGCCGTCAGATTGCTGAAGACGCGCTCGCTGTATTGCAACTTCACGATTGGCCCGGCAACATTCGGCAATTGAAAAACAATGTCGAGCGCTTAATGATCCTCACCGCAGGCGAGCCTGGCGTAACAATCACCGCAGACATGCTGCCTGCTGACGTGGGCGAACTGGTTCCTGCAACGCCAGCTGGCGTAAAGGGGGAAAAATTAATGAGCCTGCCGCTTCGAGAAGCGCGAGAAGTTTTTGAGCGAGAATATCTCGTTGCTCAACTCAATCGCTTTTCAAACAATATTTCCCGCACAGCGGAATTTATTGGCATGGAGCGATCCGCCTTACACCGAAAACTTAAGTCGCTTTCAGTTGATTCTTAAAATCAGTAATTTATGACGCTTATTTAATAGTTTGGATTAGGAGAAAATCGGCTTCTTTTTCTAACCGGAGTCGATAAGATTTGTCTCTTGCGCTCAAACATTAGAGAGGCTCTAATACCCAAAGATGCGGCCAAAAAAACAATAATTAATCCTGGGAAGGGGCGGGACTAAACCGCTCGGCTCAACAACAATAATAGAACAGGACAGCCGATGTCGTCAGATAAAATGCAAAACCTTCAAGATACTTTTCTAAATTTTGTTCGAAAAAACAAAGTCCCGCTCACAGTCTTTCTCGTAAATGGCGTTAAGTTACAGGGCATTGTAACTTGGTTTGATAATTTCTGTCTCTTATTGCGTCGAGATGGCCATTCGCAGCTCGTCTACAAGCACGCGATCTCAACAATTATGCCTGGACACCCGGTCCAAATGTTTGAGCCTGGCGAAGAGGACGGAGAAAAACTAAGGTAACGCGTTGAGTTTGACATTCACACCAGAGCCTCCAACCACACGCGTTGGCGGAACTCGCGCGCTTGTTATCGGTCCCTATCATTCAAAAGAAGCGCTTAATGCGACCTCGCGCCATCCCGATGCGCGGCTAGATGAGGCCGAGGGCCTGGCGCGCGCCATCCACCTTGAAATCGCAGCAACAGCATTGGTGTCGCTGAATGATATCCGTCCCGCGACCTATCTTGGAAAGGGAAAAGTTGAGGAATTTGCCGAGGTCATAAAGGAGAACGATATTGCGATTGTGAGTATGGATTGTCAGCTTTCCCCCGTTCAACAACGCAATTTAGAACGCGCTTGGGATGCCAAAGTCATTGATCGCACTGGTCTGATTTTAGAAATATTTGGAGAAAGAGCGCGCACCCGAGAGGGCTCTCTACAAGTCGAGCTCGCCCATCTCGCCTATCAAAAGTCACGCCTTGTTCGCTCATGGACGCATCTTGAGCGCCAACGCGGCGGATTTGGTTTTCTCGGAGGACCCGGCGAAACACAGATTGAAACAGATCGCCGACTGATTGCCGAGCGGATGCGAAAAATCGAGCAGGATCTTGAGAAGGTAAAGCGAACGCGCGGCCTTCATCGCAAGACGCGTAAAGACGTTCCTTATCCAGTGATTGCGCTGGTTGGCTACACCAATGCTGGTAAATCAACGCTCTTTAACCGGCTTACCCAGGCCGATGTGCTCGCCCAGGATATGCTTTTTGCAACATTAGATCCCACATTAAGACAGATCAAACTTACCCATGGCGGCAAGGCTCTCTTGTCAGACACGGTGGGGTTTATCTCCGACTTGCCAACGATGTTGATTTCAGCTTTCCGAGCGACATTGGAGGAGGTGACGCTGGCGGATGTCATCTTGCATGTACGCGATGTCTCGCATGAGGACTCGGATGCTCAAGCCCATGATGTAGAGCAAATCCTCGATGAATTGGGCTTAAAGAGCGAAGATGAGGAGCGGATAATCGAGGTTTGGAATAAGAGTGACGCGTTAGATCAAGACAGACGAGAAGCGCTTACGCTTGCCGCCCGTGGTTTTGCTTTAAACAAGCGACCTATGATGGTTTCAGCAGTCTCGGGCGAGGGGTTGGACAGTTTACTTGGCCGCATTGAAGCAATCCTTGCTGTTAACCGATTAACGCTTCGTCTTGATATCGCCCCTGAAGATGGAAAAGGATTGGCCTGGCTTTACGCGCATGCAGAAGTCTTGGCCCGGAATTTGAAGAAAAATGGCTCTACCCAGGTCACGATCCGCATAGCGCCTGAAAGAGAGGCTGAGGTAAAAAAACGATTTAATCTAGGAACGGCTTAGGTCAAGCGTAGATCTATTTCTCGCTTTTTTTTGCCTCAAGCCACAAAAGCTCCATTTCAGCTAATGTTGCTTTTGCGGGAGATTGCCCAGATTCCTGAAGTCTTGCTTCAATATAATGAAAGCGACGCTCAAACTTCCTATTTGCTCCCCTTAGCGCTTGCTCTGGATCTACGTTTACATGGCGGGCAAGGTTCGCAACAACAAAGAGCAGGTCGCCGATTTCTTCTTCTATTTCTGGCGTCGGCAAGAGCCCAGTCGTTTTAAGCTCTGCGGCGACCTCTTCTGTCTCTTCTCGAACTTTTTCAATGACGAGTAGGGCGTTATTCCAATCAAATCCGACTTTTGAAGCTTTCTTTTGTAATTTTACCGCCCGCGTTAACGCGGTAAAGGCGAGGGGGACGCCATCAAGAAGGCTCGCGGGTTCCTGCGTTTGTTTCGACCGCTTCTCTTGCGCTTTTATGTCCTCCCATTGACGCAAGACAGCCTCTGATGTCAGCCCATCTTGCTGGCCAAAGACATGCGGGTGTCGACGGATAAGCTTCTCACAAATTGCATCAATGACATCATTAAAATCAAAACTATTTTCTTCCTCCGCCATCCTTGCATGAAAAACGACCTGCAAAAGTAAATCGCCCAACTCCTCTCTCAAATCGCTCATGTTGTTACGCTCAATGGCGTCAACAACTTCATAAGCTTCTTCAAGCGTGTAGGGCGCGATTGATGAGAAATTTTGGTCAAGATCCCAAGGACAGCCGGTTATCGGAGTTCGTAGGGTCTTCATAATTTCAATTAGTCGATTGATGGCATGTGACATGGGTCGTTTGCCTCAAGGAGTTAAAAAAACGCCGCGTCTTTGATTAAAAGACGCGGCGTTAAAATAAATGCAAAGATGCGGGCGTTAGGCCAAATTGATTGACAACGCTTCACGGCCTTTTGCGGTATCCACCACTTGCATCACGACGGGTTGACCCTCGAGAAGTCTATTCACTCCAGATGGACCAAGGATGGATATATGGACAAAGACGTCTTTGCCGCCGTCATTTGATTGAACGAAACCAAAGCCCTTGGTCTCATCGAACCATTTGACCGTTCCTGAGACCGGTATGGCGGTTGATGGATCAGGCGCCTGACGACGTGGGCGCGGGCTGTCATAGCCACCGCCGCCGCCATATCCGCCGTCACGGTCTCGGTCTCGGCCGCCGCCGTAACCGCCACCATCTCTATCTCTACCGCCGCCAAATCCGCCGCTGCGAGGAGGCGGAGGAGGAGCGCGCTCAGCAGCCCCTTCAAGGTCTACGCTTAAAACGCGGGCGACCTGCTGTCCTTTGACAGAATTAGTAACTTGAACCTCAAGCTTTGCGCCGGGAGGCAGGGAGTCATAACCAGCAGCTTGAACAGCGCCAATATGAAGAAAGGCGTCGCCTGTGCCATTGCCGAGTTCGACGAAACCAAAGCCCTTATCATTTTTAAACCATTTAACAATGGCTTCGACGGAGGGGCCTTCCATCGGCGGCGGAGGCGGGGCGTCTCCAAAACCACCGCCACCAAATGGGGACCGAGGTGGCCGACTTTGTCTTGGGGCATCATATCCAAACGGGGCATCATCATCAAAACCGCGTTTACGCGGACCCCGGAAATCTTTACCTTTGCTCATGTTACCTGCTCGTCTCCGCCAAAACCGGCAAGACTTTTATGTCAAACTGTTGCGCTCATGACTCTTGTTCGGTTGACGAAACGTAACCGGTAAGTGGCTATGAGGTATGCGTTATGAATGTCATATAGTCCCGCGCGAACACTGCTTTTTAGCAGATTTAGATGGCGATGGCGAAATATTTTCGTCAGTTCCGTGATTTTTTTCTCAACTCAACGAATAGTGCTCATAAATGCATTTAAATGCGGCGTCATGAGCGTCGTTTAACAACAAAAAATTTAAAGGTTCAGGGGCTTCTGCAAGTTCAAATAATTTATGAGAATAGCTATATAA